>JAHRXD010000155.1 GCA_019104825.1 Comamonas sp. | reverse complement strand
AGATCCGGGCGGGGGAAGTCTTCGGCATCATCGGGCGCAGCGGCGCGGGCAAAAGCTCGCTGGTGCGCTGCATGAACCTGCTCAACCGCCCCACTGCCGGCAAGGTGCTGGTCAATGGCCGCGATCTGCTGCAACTGTCGGAGGCGCAACTGCGCCAGGCCCGCCAGGAAATCGGCATGGTGTTCCAGCACTTCAACCTGCTGTCCTCGCGCACCGTGTTCGACAACGCGGCGTTGCCGCTGGAACTGGCCGGTGTGGGCCGCGCGGAAATCGCCCGGCGCATCACGCCGCTGCTGGAGCTGGTCGGCCTGGCGCATCTGGCCGACCGCTACCCGGCACAGATCTCCGGCGGGCAGAAGCAGCGCGTGGGCATTGCCCGGGCGCTGGCCAGCAACCCGCGCGTGCTGCTGTCGGACGAGGCCACCAGTGCGCTCGACCCGGAAACCACCCGCTCCATCCTCGACCTGCTGCGCCAGGTCAATCGGGAACTGGGTGTGACCGTGGTGCTGATCACCCACCAGATGCAGGTCATCAAGCAGATTGCCGATCGTGTTGCCGTGATGGAGGCTGGGCAGGTGGTGGAGCTGGGTTCCGTGCTGGACGTGTTCACCAACCCCACCCAGCCGATCACCGAAAGCCTGATCGACGAAATCGTCCCGCAGGAACTGCCCGCCAGCGTGCAGGCGCGTGTGCAAGCACTTACCCAGGGCCTGCCGGCCGGCGAGAGCGGGCAACTGCTACGCCTGTCCTACGCGGGCGATTCGGCCTACCAGCCGGTGCTGTCGCACCTGATCCGGGAACTGGGGCTGGACTTGTCCATCCTGCACGGCCAGATCGACGAAATCCAGGGCCAGACCTTCGGTTCGCTGGCGGTGTTTGCCAGCGGGGCAGCGGCGCAAATCGATGCGGCCATTGCTTATTTGCAGCGCAGCGGCGTGCAGGTGCGCCAGCAGCAGAAAGGAAGCGGCGATGTTTGAGAATTTTTCCGCCATGATGCTGGAGCTGTTCGTCGAAGCCCTGTGGGAGACGGTCGTCATGGTCGGCGTCTCCGGCGTGCTGGGCGCGGCCTTCGGCATCCCCCTGGGCGTGTTTTTGCGCCTGACCGATCGCGGCGGCGTGCTGGAGAACACGCCGCTGAACGCCATCGTCGGCGGGCTGGTGAATGCCGCCCGTTCCACGCCGTTCATCATTCTGCTGGTTGCCATCATCCCGTTCACCCGCTGGGTGACGGGCACTTCCATCGGCACCTGGGCCGCCGTGGTGCCCCTGACCGTGGCGGTCGCGCCCTTCATCGCCCGTCTGGTGGAAACCGCGTTGCGTGAGGTCGATGCCGGCCTGGTCGAAGCAGCCCAGTCCATGGGGGCCACGACCGGGCAAATCGTCTTCAAGGTGCTGCTGCCCGAGGCCATGCCCGGCATCGTCGCGGCGCTGACCATCAGCCTGGTGAGCCTGACCGGCTACTCCGCCATGGCCGGGGCCGTCGGCGGCGGCGGCCTGGGCGACCTGGGCATCCGCTATGGCTACCAGCGCTTCCTGCCGGACGTGATGCTGGCGGTGGTGCTGATCCTGATCGTCTTCGTTCAGATCATTCAAAGCCTGGGCGACTGGCTGGTGCGGCGCATCAGCCACCGTTAGAAAATAAAAGGAGCTATTTCCGCTGACCAACAAAGGATTTCAAGGATAAATGGCCCTGAAATCCTTTATTCATCAGCGGTACAAGCTCCTTTTTTAAAAGAAAACCCGCTGCGCGTAGCCCGTGCAGCGGGTTTTTTGTCGAGAACGCCAAAGCAGGCAGGGTCAGCGCACCGCGTCCACCAGGTTCTTGAAGTCGTCCACATCCTCGAAGCTGCGGTACACGCTGGCAAAGCGGATGTAGGCCACCTTGTCGAGCTGGTGCAGTTCCTGCATCACCATTTCGCCGATGCGGCTGGAGGGCACCTCTCGTGAACCGGCGTTGAGGAGCTGCTCCTCCACATGCTCGATCGCCGCATCGATGGCCGGCGCGGGCACCGGGCGCTTGCGCAGCGCCAGCGTCAGCGAGTCCTTGAGCTTGTTGCGGTTGTATTCGGTGCGCCGCCCGTCTTTCTTCACCACCATGGGGAAGTTCACGTCCGGGCGCTCATAGGTGGTAAAGCGCTTGGCGCAGGCGGCGCACTGGCGTCGCCTGCGGGTGAAGCTGCCGTCTTCGGCCACGCGGGTTTCCATCACCTGGGTTTCCGGGTGGTTGCAAAAAGGGCATTTCATGGCGCTGCGATGCTGCGGTAGTAGGGCTTGCGAGCCGCTTAGTTGCTGTAGACCGGGAAGCGGGCCGTGAGCTTGGCCACTTCGGCACGCACGCGGGCCAGGTTGGCTTCGTCATTGGGCGCTTCCAGCACGTCGGCCACCAGGTTGGCGGTGATGCGGGCTTCTTCTTCCTTGAAGCCGCGCGTGGTCATGGCTGGCGTGCCGACGCGGATGCCGCTGGTCACGAAAGGCTTTTCCGGGTCGTTCGGAATGGCATTCTTGTTGATGGTGATGTGGGCGGCACCCAAAGCGGCTTCGGCGGCCTTGCCGGTGATGCCCTTGGCACGCAGGTCGACCAGCATGACGTGGCTTTCGGTACGGCTGGAGACGATGCGCAGGCCGCGGGCAATCAGCGTTTCGGCCACGACCTTGGCGTTTTTCACGACCTGTTCCTGGTACGTCTTGAATTCGGGCGACAGGGCTTCCTTGAACGCCACGGCCTTGCCGGCGATGACGTGCATCAGCGGGCCGCCTTGCAGGCCGGGGAAGATGGCGCTGTTGATGGCCTTCTCATGCTCGGCCTTCATCAGGATCACGCCGCCGCGCGGGCCGCGCAGGCTCTTGTGCGTGGTGGTGGTCACCACGTCGGCGTGCGGCACGGGATTGGGATAGGCGCCTGCGGCGATCAGGCCGGCGTAGTGGGCCATGTCCACCCACAGAATGGCGCCGATTTCCTTGGCGATCCTGGCAAAGCGGGCAAAGTCGATTTCCAGGGCATAGGCCGAGGCACCGGCGATGATGATGCGCGGCTTGTGTTCGCGGGCCAGGGCTTCCATCTTGTCGTAGTCGATGGCTTCTTCGGCGTTCAGGCCGTAGGAGACGACGTTGAACCACTTGCCCGACATGTTCAGCGGCATCCCGTGCGTCAGGTGGCCGCCTTCGGCCAGGCTCATGCCCATGATGGTGTCGCCGGGCTTGGCAAAGGCCAGCAGCACGGCCTGGTTGGCCTGCGAGCCGCTGTTGGGCTGCACGTTGGCGGCTTCGGCGCCGAACAGCTGCTTCACGCGGTCGATGGCCAGTTGCTCGACCACGTCCACATGCTCGCAGCCACCGTAATAACGCTTGCCGGGATAGCCTTCAGCGTACTTGTTGGTCAGCTGTGTGCCCTGGGCCCACATGACGGCGGGCGAGGCGTAGTTCTCGCTGGCGATGAGCTCGATGTGCTCTTCCTGGCGCTTGTTTTCGGCCTGGATGGCGGCAAAGAGTTCAGGGTCGGTCTGTTCGACGAGGATGTTGCGGTGGTACATGGCAGTCCTATGAAGAAAGCGTGCGTACGACCTATGCAAGGCAACGGGCACCTTGAGAGGGCCATAAACACACTCTTGATGTCCCTTGAAGCAAGGGCTGCCCAGGCGAACGGCAGAACATGCACAAGCGGATGCATTTGGCACGGTACGCTCCCCGGTGGTTCGCAGCGGAGGCTGACCCCTGCAGTTTTCCACATCAGCGGCAGGCCGTCTGGAAGCCTGCGCCTATCGCCAGTTGCGTACCCGGGTAGTGTAACTGAGCCGACTGTCGCATCGGTTCGCGCGGCGCAGCAATCGGGCGCAACCGCGCGGGCCGAGGGGTTTTCAGAGGTTTGCGGTCGAGAGCAAAGCCACTTTTTCACCATTTTCGACTGCACTGCTGGCTGGTGCAGCGGGGCCCACCGCAGGCAGGGCCTGCGCCGGTGCCTGGCTGGTGAGGGTGGGCGTTGTCGTTGGTGGCGTGACCGGCATGGTGGATGCCGGGCGACCTTGGGCTACCTGGCGCAAGCGGAAATGCTCTGCCATCACCTTGGCAGCGTAGCCCCCATCGTCCGGCAAGTTGGCTGCGCCCACGTAGTAGCGAAGTCCACCCTCAATCGAGCCGGCACGTGCAATGCATTCCTGCAACACCTTGACGCCAACGCGTACGTTGGTGACCGGGTCAAAGGCCGTGAGCAGACCGCCAACGCTTTCGTATTTCTCGGTGTGTACGCGGGTCATTACCTGCATTAGCCCCTGGGCGCCTACCGGGCTTTGTGCAAAGGGGTTGAAGCCAGATTCGATGGCCATGATGGCAAGGATCAGCGTCGGGTCGAGTTTGGTACGCGCACCCAATTCGTAGGCTTCTGTCACTAGCAGCCCAACAGGTTCGGGTGCA
>JAHRXD010000221.1 GCA_019104825.1 Comamonas sp. | reverse complement strand
TTGTTCATCACCGGCAGCGTGCCGGGCAGGGCCAGGCAGACGGCGCTGGCCTGGGTGTTCGGCTCCGCGCCGAAGGCGGTGCTGGTGCGGCTGAAGATTTTGCTGACCGTGGCCAGCTGGGCGTGGGTTTCAAAGCCGATGACGACTTCGTAACCGTGAATCAGGGGGGCAGTCATGGGTTCTACTTTAAAAAGAGAGCTGTTTCCGCTTGCCATGCAATGATTTCAGATGGTTCCATATCTGAAATCGTTTGAATACCAGCGGAAATAGCTACTGAATTATTCAATGTTGGCCGGGCTGGCGCGGTGGAAGTCCGTCACCTGCTGCAAGCGGTGCGCCACGTTCAGCAGCCGCCCTTCCTGCAAATAATTGCCGATCAGCTGCAGGCCCACCGGCAGGCCGCCCGCACCGGTGCCGGCAGGCAGGCTCATGGCCGGTAGTCCGGCCAGCGAGGCGGGCAGGGTGAACACGTCGGCCAGATAGCTGGCCAGCGGGTCGGCCTTGTCGCCCAGCTGCCACGCCACGCTGGGGGCCACCGGCCCGGCGATCACGTCGCACTGCTGGAAGGCGGCCTGGAAGTCGTTGGCGATCAGGCGGCGGATTTTCTGCGCCTGCAGGTAGTAGGCGTCGTAATAGCCTTCCGACAGCACGTAGGCGCCGATCATGATGCGCCGCTGCACCTCGTCGCCAAAGCCTTCGGCGCGGGACTTTTTATACAAATCCTGCAAATCGGCAGGGTGGGCCGTGCGGTGGCCGTAGCGCACGCCGTCGAAGCGCGACAGGTTGGAGCTGGCCTCCGCCGGGCTGATGATGTAGTAGGCGGGCACGGATAGCTGCGTGCGCGGCAGCTGCACCGGCACCAGTTTCGCGCCGAGCTTTTCGTATTCTTTCAGCGCGGCATCGACGGCGCTGCGCACGTCGTCGGCCAGCCCGTCGGCAAAAAATTCGGCAGGCACGCCAATGCGCAGCCCCTCGATGCTGTCGCCCAGCTGGCGGGTGAAGTTCTCGGCAGGCACGTCCAGGCTGGTGGAGTCGCGCTGCACGTCCGGCCCGCACATCACCGACAGCAGCAGGGCGCAGTCCTCGGCGCTGTGGGCCATCGGCCCGGCCTGATCGAGGCTGGAGGCGTAGGCAATCATCCCGTAGCGGCTGGCGCGGCCATAGGTGGGCTTGATGCCGGTAATGCCGCAGAAGCTGGCGGGCTGGCGGATCGAGCCGCCCGTGTCCGTCCCCGTGGCCGCAGCCACCATGCGGGCGGCCACGGCGGCGGCGCTGCCGCCCGAGGAGCCGCCGGGCACGCGGCCCGTGTCCCAGGGGTTGCGCACCGGGGCCGGGGCGTCCATGCCCACGGGGGCGATGGCGGCGCTTTCGTTGCCGTTGCCCATCGCAAACTCGTCGCAGCTCAGTTTACCCAGGGTGACGCAGCCCGCATCGGCCAGCCGGGTGACGACGGTGGCGTCGAACGGCGAGCGGTAGCCCGCCAGCATCCGGCTGGAGGCGGTGGTGGGAAAGTCGCGCGTGACGAACACGTCCTTGTGCCCGATGGGCACGCCCGCCAGCGGGCCGGCCGTGCCGTCGACAATGGCCGCGTCCTGCGCCCGGGCCTGCGCCAGGGTCACGTCTTCATCGACGGCCAGGAACGCGCCCAGCGCCTGCCGGGCTTTGGCGCGGGCCAGAAAGTGCTGGGCCACTTCGGTGGCGCTGGTCTGGCGGTTGCGGATCTGTGCGGCCAGGGCCGCGATGCTGAGGTGATGCAAATCTTGGGTACTCATAAAAACGAACCGACAGACAGTTATTCAATGACTTTGGGAACCAGGAACAGCCCCTGTTCGGCCGCCGGGGCGTTGCGCAGGTAGGCCTCGCGCTGGTTGGTTTCGGTGACCACGTCGTCTTGCAGGCGCAATTGCACGTCCTGCAGCACGGCCACCGGGTGGGTCAGGGGCTCGATGCCGCTGGTGTCGACGGCCTGCATCTGCGCCACCATGCCGAAAAAATCGTTCAACTGGGTGCGCATCCGCTCGCTTTTTTCGGGGGAAAGTTCCAGCCGTGCCAGATTGGCAATGCGGTCAATGTCTTGGGAAGTAAGTGCCATCGTGCAATCCGAGAGAAAACCGGCCAGCAACCGGACGTAAAAGTGTGAAGGCCAATGCCAGAAACCTGAAGTTATTCACAGGCAATGCGGTATTATCTTGCCTTTGCGCGAAAAGCCCCTTCTCGGTGTGCGCAAAAGCGCAAAAAACACCCCATCCCCCTCTTTTTTCCCGTTAGACCCGGCGATGGCAAGCCGAAGCGCGTGCCGTGCCGCAAAGGATTTTGAATGTTCGGAGCTTTCCGCCGGTACTTCTCGACCGATCTGGCGATCGATCTTGGCACCGCCAACACCCTGATTTTTGCCCGTGACAAGGGCGTGGTTCTGAATGAACCTTCGGTCGTGGCCATCCGCCACGAAGGCGGCCCGCACGGCAAGAAGGTCATCCAGGCCGTCGGCGGCGAAGCCAAGGCCATGCTGGGCAAGGTGCCCGGCAACATCGAGGCCATCCGCCCCATGAAAGACGGCGTGATCGCCGACTTCGTCATCACCGAGCAGATGATCAAGCAGTTCATCAAGATGGTGCATCCGCGCAACGTGATGGCGCCCAGCCCGCGCATCATCATCTGCGTGCCCTGCGGCTCCACCCAGGTCGAGCGCCGCGCCATCAAGGACGCCGCCGAGGCGGCCGGCGCCGCCGGCGTCTACCTGATCGAGGAACCCATGGCGGCCGGCATCGGCGCGGGCCTGCCGGTGTCGGAAGCCTCCGGCTCGATGGTCGTGGACATCGGCGGCGGTACCACCGAGGTGGGCGTCATCTCCCTGGGCGGCATGGTCTACAAGGGCAGCGTGCGCGTGGGCGGCGACAAGTTCGACGAAAGCATCATCAGCTACATCCGCCGCAACTACGGCATGTTGATCGGCGAGCCCACCGCCGAACTCATCAAGAAGGAAATCGGCAGCGCCTTCCCCGGCAACGAGGTCAAGGAGATCGAGGTGCGCGGGCGCAACCTCTCCGAAGGCGTGCCGCGCAGCTTCACCATTTCCAGCAACGAAGTGCTGGAAGCCCTGAACGAGCCGCTCAACCAGATCGTCAGCGCCGTGAAGAACGCGCTGGAGCAGACCCCGCCCGAGCTGGGCGCCGACATTGCCGAGCGCGGCATGATGCTGACCGGCGGCGGCGCCCTGCTGCGTGATCTGGATCGCCTGCTGTCCGAAGAAACCGGCCTGCCGGTGCTGGTGGCCGAAGACCCCCTGTCGTGCGTGGTGCGCGGCTGCGGCATGGCGCTGGACCACCTCGACCGCCAAGGCAGCATCTTCACCAGCGAGCCATGAGCCTGCGCACCCTGGAGAGGGATGCACCTTCGCTGTTCAAAAACCGCCTTCCCGCTCCAGCGCAACTGGCGGTTTTTTGCATTCTGTCCCTGGTGCTGATGCTGGCCGATGCGCGGCTGCACCTGACCGCCCCGCTGCGCCAGGCCCTGGCCACGGTGCTGTATCCGGTGCAACTGGCCTTGCTGCAACCGCTGCGCCTGCTCAGCGATGCGGCCGATTACCTGGAAAAGCTGGAGACCGCCCAAAGTGCCGCCCATCGGGCCGAGGAGCAGATCGCCGCCATGAGTCTGCAGGCCCATCAGGCAGAGCTGCTGGAGCAGGAAAACCGGGAATTGCGGGCGCTGCTGGATCTGCGCGAGCGCCTGCCTATCCCGGCCCAGGCAGCGCAGGTGGTGTACGAATCGCCGGACCCCTATTCGCGCCGGGTGATTCTGGACAAGGGCCAGGTCGCCGGTGTCCTGCCGGGTAGCCCGGTGATGGACGCCCTGGGCGTACTCGGGCAGGTGGTGCGGGTGCAGCCGTTTACCAGCGAGGTGCGCCTGCTGGTCGATCGTGACCAGGCCATCCCCGTGCAGGTGACCCGCACCGGCGTGCGCGGCGTGATGTACGGCCTGGCCTCGAACCTGGCCCCGGACATGCTGGAGCTGCGCTACATGCCCAGCGACAGCGACATCCAGCCGGGCGACACGCTGGTGACCAGCGGCCTGGACGGCATCTACCCGCCAGACCTGCCGGTGGCCACGATCACGGCGGTCGAGCGCCAGGGCGCCACCGCCTTCCTGCGCATCGACAGCCAGCCCCTGGCCCGGATGGAAGGTGCCCGCCATGTCCTGGTGCTGACCCCGCAAAACGAAGTGCTGGTCGCGCAGCTACCGGCCCCGCAGGAGCTGACGGTGCTGACCACGGCCAACGCCGCAGCGCAGAAAAAGGCGCGGGAAGACAAATCCGCCCGGCGCCGCCCGGCGCCGATGGCTCCGGTATCGGAGGGTGCGCCATGATCATGCCGCGTGGCGAACAACTGCTGCTGCCGGCCAACCCCTGGTTCATCGGGCTGACGCTGTTCCTGGCCCTGGTGGTGAATCTGCTGCCCACCAGCAACTGGATCTGGATGCCCGACATCCTGCTGCTGGTGCTGGCCTTCTGGGGCGTGCATCAGCCGCAGCGCATGGGCATGGGCTGGGCCTTTGTCCTGGGGCTGCTGATGGACGTGCAGCATACGGCGCTGCTGGGCCAGCACGCGCTGGTCTACGTGCTGGTGATGTTCATCACCCAGACCAACAGCCGGCGCCTGCTGTGGTTCTCCGGCTGGGCGCAGGGATTGCAGATGCTGCCGGTGTTCTTCCTGGCGCACGCCCTGCAAATGCTCATCCGCATGGCGGCCGGCGGCATCTTTCCGGGCTTCTGGCTGGCTTTGGCGCCGTTGCTCGAAGGGCTGCTGTGGCCGCTGGCCATTGCCGTGCTGCTGGCCCCGCAGCGCCGGGCGCTCGTCCATGACGACGAACGCCCCCTCTAGGATGGAAACCGCAGCGTGACGCAGGGCCGGTCGAGCTTTCGCAGCCTCTACACCCAGGCGCAGGAGCAGGGGTTCCGCCTGCGGGTGGGCGTCCTGGCGCTGGTCGTGCTGCTGCTGTTCGGCCTGTTGGCCTACCGTCTGTACGTGCTGCAGGTGCAGCGCCACGAGGCGTTTGCCCAGCGGGCCGAGAGCAACCGCACCGCCGTCGTGCCCATCGTGCCCAACCGGGGGCGTATCGTCGATCGCAACGGCGTTTTGCTGGCCACCAATTACTCGGCGTACACGCTGGAGATCACACGCTCCAAGGTGGAAGACCTGGAAGCGACCATCGACGCCGTGGCCGAGCTGATCCCGATCAGCGCCCGCGACCGGCGCCAGTTCAAGCGCCTGATGGCCGACAGCAAGAGCTTTGAATCCATCCCCCTGCGCATCCGCCTGAGCGACGAGGAGGTGGCCCGCTTCACTGCGCAGCGTTGGCGCTTTCCCGGTGTGGACGTGAAGGCGCGGCTGTTTCGTTCCTACCCCCTGGGCGAAGTGGCCGGGCACGTGATCGGCTACATCGGCCGCATCAATGCCAAGGAGCAGGAGGTGATCGACGACTCGGACGACGCCGCCAACTACCGGGGCACCGAAGTCATCGGCAAGCTGGGCATCGAGCAGTATTACGAGCGCGAGCTGCACGGCCAGACCGGCTGGGAGCAGCTGGAAACCACGGCAGGCGGCTTTGCCGTGCGCCGCCTGAGCAGCCGCGCCGCCACGCCCGGCAACACCCTGGTGCTGAGCCTGGACATCGGTCTGCAGAAACTGACGGAAGACCTGTTCGGCGAGCGCCGGGGCGCCCTGGTGGCACTCGACCCGCGCAATGGCGAGGTGCTGGCCATGGTCAGCAAGCCGGGCTACGACATCAACCTGTTCATCGGCGGCATCGACCAGGAGAACTGGGACCTGCTGAACACCTCGATCGACCGGCCCTTGCTGAACCGGGCGCTGCGCGGCACCTACCCGCCGGGTTCGACCTACAAGCCCTTCATGGGGCTGGCCGGGCTGGAGTCGGGCAAGCGCAAGGTCGACACCATCATCCAGGACAACGGCAGCTGGACGTTTGGCGGCCACACCTTCCGCTCCGGCCACCCCAACGGGCCGACCAATCTGCGCCGCTCGATCGTCAAATCGTCCAACGTCTACTACTACATGCTGGCCAACGACATGGGCGTGGACATGATTCACGACTACCTCTCGCCCATGGGCTTCGGCCGGCGCACGGGCATCGACCTGGAAGGCGAGGCGCAGGGCGTGCTGCCCAGCATGCAGTGGAAGCGCGACACGTACAAGCGCCCGGAGCAGAAGCGCTGGTATGCGGGCGAAACCATTTCGCTGGGCATCGGCCAGGGCTACAACCACTTCACCATGCTGCAGATCGCCTATGCCACGGCCATGCTGGCCAACAGCGGCATCCAGCACCGGCCGCACCTGGGCCTGGGCATGGTCGATGCCGTCACGCGGCACTACCAGAGCTTGCCGCAGCCGCCGGGGGTGTCCCTGGGCTACAAGCCCGCCAACGTCCAGGCCGTGCGCGAGGCCGTCCAGGCCGTGACCACCGAGGGCACCTCGCGCGGCGTGTTTGCCGGAGCGGCCTATACCTCGGCGGGCAAGACCGGCACGGCCCAGGCCGTCACCATCGGCCAGAAAGAACGCTACAACGCCGCGAAACTGGCCGAGCGCCAGCGCGACCATTCGCTCTACATGGCCTACGCGCCGGCGGAGAACCCGGAAATCGCCCTGGCGGTGATCGTGGAAAACGCCGGTTTCGGTGCCGCTGCCGCCACGCCGATTGCCCGGCGCGTGTTCGATTACTGGCTGCTGGGCCGCTACCCCAGCGAGCAGGATTTGGCCGCCATCCGCCAGGGCAAGGCCGGCGCCCCCATCGGCACGCCGCGCCGTGCCGCCGACCTGCAGGGCAATTACGAACGCATCGCCATCCCCGACCTGACGCCGCGCGAACTGCCGTGGGTGCCGCCCCAGACCGGCCAGCGCGAGCCGACCGTGGAACCGCCCCCTGAACCCGAGGGCGAGGAAGAGGACTGAAGCCCCGGTGGCCCAAGGCTGCGTTCAGGCGGTTCCCGCCGTGGAGGGGGTCAGTAACCGTAGAACTCCTCGCTGCGCACGTCGTCCTCGTCGATGCCCGCGGCTTCCAGCGTGTCGCGCAGGGCGGCAACCATGGGTGGCGGGCCGGAGACGTAGAAGATCGGGGTGTCCAACCCGTTGACGATTTTTTGCAGCAAGGCGCTGTCGATCGCGCCGGTGGCCCCGTCCCAGGGCTGGGTGGCGTGCGCCATGTCGGTCATGGTGGCGATCAGGCGCAAGGGCGCATGGGCGGCGGCCAGCGCCTGCAGCTCGGTCAGGAAGGCCGCATCCTCGGGCCGGCGGTTGGAATACAGCAGCACCAGGGGCTGGGTGCTGTGGCTGTGGGCGGCGTGGCGCACCATGCTCATGAAGGGGGTGATGCCGATGCCCCCGGCGATGAAGACGGCGGCGCGTTCGGCCTTTTTGTGCAGCGTCAGCGAGCCGAAGGGGCCGTCCAGCTCCATCGTCGTGCCGGGCTGGAGCCGGGCCAGGGCGCGTTTGAAGGGGCTGTCGCGCATCCGGGTGGCAAAGACCAGTTCGTCCTCATGCGGGGCGCTGACGATGGAAAAGGCATGGCGGGTATCGGCGCCGTTGTTTTGTGCCTGCCCCGGCAGGATCAGGTCGCACGCCTGGCCGGGCTTGAAGCCGAAGCCTGCGGGTTTGCTGAAATGAAAAGCGGTGGTGTCTTGGGCGACAGGGACGGAGCGCAGCAATTGGACGGGGATGGTCATAAGTCTCCTTGGCCGGGTTGCGAATGAAGCGCAACCATCCTGCCCGAGATTGCCGTGCCCGCCCCCAGGGGGCGTGGTTAAACGCCGTCGCCAGTAAGGTTGTCCGCCCTGGCCGCTGGTGGCGCGGGCCAGGGCGAAGCCGGGTCAGGTCGTCTGCAGCGCCTCGTCCAGCACCTCCACCCAGTGCCGCACCGGGATGCTGGTGCCCGCCTGCAGGTGGGTGATGCAGCCGATGTTGGCCGACAGGATGGCCGCTGGCGGGCTGTCGTCGGTAAACGCTTCGCCCAGGGCGCCGAGCTTGCGGCTGCGCAGTTGCTTGGAAAGGTCGGCCTGCAGGATGGAGTACGTCCCGGCCGAGCCGCAGCACAGGTGCGCTTCGGTGCGCGAGGTTTTCAGCGTGAAGCCCAGTTGGGCAAGCTGGCTTTCGACCACGCCCTTGAGCTTTTGCCCGTGCTGCAGGGTGCAGGGCGGGTGGTAGGCCATGGCGGCCTGGGGCAGCCGGGCCTGGCCGGCGAGTTTTTCGATCAGCTCCGGCAGCATGTCGGGCAGCAGTTGCGCCAGGTCGCGGGCCAGGGCGCTGATGCGGGCGGCTTTTTCGGCGTACTGCGCATCCAGGCGCAGGGCGTGGCCGTAGTCCTTGATCATCACGCCGCAGCCGCTGGCGTTGCTGACGATGGCCTCAACCTCGCCCGCTTCCACCGCAGGCCACCAGGCGTCGATGTTGGCCCGCATCTGGTCCTTGCCGCCTTCCTGGTCGTTCAGGTGGAATTTCACCGCGCCGCAGCACACGGCCTG
>JAHRXD010000112.1 GCA_019104825.1 Comamonas sp. | reverse complement strand
CCCGGTACTGGTTGAAGGCGTTCACCCGGAAGCGGGCCAGCCCGGCGATCTCGAAGGAGAAGTCCACCTCCAGGTCTTCCTCGTAGGCCTTGCGCTGGCCGTCGGTCATGATGTCGTACACCATGCTGTGCACCGTCTTGTGATCCAGCGGATCGACGTTGATGCGCCGCACGTCGCCATGCACGCGGATCATGGGTGGCAGCCCGGCGGACAAGTGCAAGTCCGAAGCTTTGTTTTTCACGCCGAAGGCCAGCAAATTCGTGATGTCCACGTGATTTCTCCTTATCAGGTTTGGTACGCTCGCAGGGATTATGACCACGATTGCCGACCAGCTTCACCACGTCCAGGCGCAAATTGCCGCCGCTGCCGCGCAGGCAGGCCGCCCGCCCGCAGCAGTGCGGCTGCTGGCCGTCTCCAAGACCTTCTCCGCCGCCGCCGTGCGCGAAGCCGCCCTGGCCGGACAGCGCGATTTCGGCGAAAACTACCTCCAGGAAGGCGTGGAAAAAATCGCCGCCCTGCGGGCCATGGCCGACATCGCGCCGCTCACCTGGCACTGCATCGGCCCCATCCAGAGCAACAAAACCCGGCTGGTGGCAGAACACTTCGACTGGGCGCACACCATCGACCGCCTGAAGATCGCCCAGCGCCTGTCCGATCAGCGCCCGGCGCACCTGCCGCCGCTGCAGGTGTGCCTGCAGGTGAACGTGGACGGCGGCGCCACCAAGGCCGGCTGCACCCCTGCCGAAGCCGCCGAACTGGCCCAGGCCATCGCCCGCCTGCCGCGCCTGCAACTGCGCGGCGTGATGAGCATCCCCGACCCGCAGCCCGATGCCGCCGCCATGCTGGCCGTGCATCGGCAGGTGGTGGCCGTGTTCGACGCCCTGCACCGCCTGCCGGGGCTGGACGGCCTGGATACCGTCAGCCTGGGCATGACAGCGGACATGGACAGCGCCATTGCCGCCGGCAGCACCCTGGTGCGCGTGGGCAGCGGCATTTTCGGCGCCCGCGACTATTCCGGGCGGGCATGACTTTTTCCCCTCGCGCCACGCGCATTGATTCCAACGAAAGCTCTCAGCCCATGAAAAAATTTTTGCATCTGGCCGCAGCCGCCGCGCTGCTGACCGCCAGCGCCGCCCAGGCCGCCCCCGAAACCACCGCCAGCGGTCTGGTGTTTGAAACCATCACCCAGGGCAGCGGCCCCAGCCCCAGGGCCAGCGACATGGTGCAGGTGCATTACCGGGGCTGGCTGCCGGGCAGCGACAAGGATTTCGACAGCTCGATCGCCCGGGGCAAGCCCGCCGTGTTCGGGCTGGACATGGTCATCCCCTGCTGGACGGAAGCGGTGCAGAAGATGAAAGTCGGCGGCAAGGCCAGGCTGACCTGCCCGCCCGCCATCGCCTACGGCAGCCGGGGCGCGGGCGGGGTGATTCCGCCCAATGCGACGCTGAACTTCGAAGTAGAGCTGCTGGGCATCGGCAAGCCCTGAGAATCACTTTCCATTAAAAAAAGAGCTTCTTCCGCTTGATATTGCTGTATTTCAGATAGTTTTATCCTTGAAATCCAACCAATACCAGCGCAAGAAGCTCTTTTTATAAGAGCGTGCCTGCCCGCCTCAATCCGGCAGGCTGTCCCAGTCCAGAATCACCTTGCCGCTCTGGCCGGAGAGCATGGCGTCGAACCCGGCCTCGAAATCTTCCACCGCAAAGCGGTGCGTGACGATGGGGCTTAAATCCAGCCCGCTTTGCAGCATGGCGACCATCTTGTACCAGGTCTCGAACATCTCGCGGCCATAGATGCCCTTGATCTCCAGCCCCTTGAAGATCACCTGGTTCCAGTCGATGGCGGTGTTGGCGGGCGGAATGCCCAGCAGGGCGATCTTGCCGCCGTGGTTCATGTGTTCCAGCATGGCGGTAAAGGCGGTGGGCACGCCGGACATTTCCAGGCCCACGTCGAAGCCCTCGCTCATGTGCAAGTCCTCCATCACGCCGCGCAGGCTTTCGCGGCTGACGTTCACGGCCCGGGTTGCGCCCATTTTGCGGGCCAGCTCCAGGCGGTAGTCGTTCACATCGGTGATGACGACGTTGCGTGCCCCGACGTGGCGGGCAATGGCCACGGCCATGATGCCGATGGGGCCGGCGCCGGTGATCAGCACGTCCTCGCCCACCAGATCGAAGGACAGCGCGGTGTGCGTGGCGTTGCCGAAGGGGTCGAAGATGGCGGCCAGCTCGTCGGAAATGCCGTGCGGAATCTTGAAGGCGTTGAAGGCCGGTATCACCAGATACTGCGCAAACGCGCCGGGCCGGTTCACGCCCACGCCGACGGTGTTGCGGCACAGGTGGCGGCGGCCCGCACGGCAGTTGCGGCAGAAGCCGCAGGTGATGTGCCCCTCGCCGGAGACCCGGTCGCCCACCTGGAAGCCGCGCACTTCCTGGCCCAGGGCGACGATCTCGCCCACGTATTCGTGGCCGACGTGCATGGGCACGGGGATGGTTTTCTGCGCCCAGTCGTCCCACTTCCAGATGTGGATGTCGGTGCCGCAGATGGCGGTTTTGCGGATTTTGATCAGAACGTCGTTGGGGCCGACGTCCGGTTTCTCAACCTCGGTCAGCGTCAGGCCGACGGCGGGCTGGAGTTTTGCCAGTGCTTTCATGGGGCAATCCTTGGGGCGTGTTCAATGTCGGATGGCGCCGATGGCCTTGCCGGCCTTGGCAAAGGCGGCCACGGCGCGGTCGATCTGCTCCGGGGTGTGCGCCGCGCTCATCTGCGTGCGGATGCGTGCCTGCCCCTTGGGCACGACAGGGAACGAGAAACCGATGACGTAGATGCCGTCGGCCAGCAGCGCGTCGGCCATGCGCGAGGCGGTCTGCGCGTCGCCCAGCATGACGGGGATGATGGGGTGATCCTTGCCTGCCAGGGTGAAGCCCAGGGCGCCCATCGCACGGCGGAAATGCTCGCCGTTGTCGCGCACGCGCTGGCGCAGCGCTGCGCCTTCGGCGCTGGCCAGCAGCTCCAGCACTTGCAGCGACGCGGCGGCAATCGACGGCGCCAGGGTGTTGGAAAACAGATAGGGGCGCGAGCGCTGGCGCAGCAGCTCGATAATTTCCTTGCGGCCCGAGGTGTAGCCGCCCGATGCGCCGCCCAGCGCCTTGCCCAGCGTGCCGGTGATGATGTCCACGCGCCCTTCCACCCCGCAATACTGCGGCGTGCCCCGGCCATCGGCGCCGACGAAGCCGACGGCGTGCGAATCGTCCACCATCACCAGGGCGCCGTATTTGTCGGCCAGATCGCAGATGGAGCGCAGGTCGGCAATGATGCCGTCCATCGAGAAAACGCCGTCCGTGGCAATCAGCTTGAAGCGTGCGCCTGCGGCATCGGCGGCCTGCAATTGCGCTTCCAGGTCGGCCATGTCGTTGTTGTTGTAGCGCAGGCGCCGGGCCTTGCTCAGGCGCACGCCGTCGATGATGGAGGCGTGGTTCAGCGCGTCGGAGATGATCGCGTCCTCCTCGGTCAGCAGCGTCTCGAACAGGCCGCCGTTGGCGTCGAAGCAACTGCCGTAGAGGATGGTGTCCTCGGTGCCCAGGAAGCCGGAGATCGCCGCCTCCAGCGCCTTGTGGATCGACTGGGTGCCGCAGATGAAGCGCACCGAGGCCATGCCGAAGCCGTAGCGCTCCAGCCCGTCCTGCGCCGCCCGCAGCAGCCGCGCATCGTCGGCCAGGCCCAGGTAGTTGTTGGCGCAGAAGTTCAGCACGTCCGCCCCGTCGGCCAGCTGGATGCGGGCCGCCTGCGGGCTGGCGATGACGCGCTCGGCCTTGTAGAAGCCATCGGCACGGATGTGGTCGAGGGTGGTACTCAAATGGGCCAGAAAGCGTTCACGCATGGGATGCTCCTTGTCCTTATTCGCCCAGGTAAGCCGCCCGCACCTTGGGGTCGTGCAGCAGTTCGCCGGCCGGGCCTTGCAGGGTCAGCTCGCCGGACTCCAGCACGTAGCCGCGCTGGCTCACTTCCAGGGCCAGGCGGGCGTTCTGCTCGATCAGCAGAATCGTCACGCCCTGTTTGGAGATGTCCTCGATCACCTCGAAGATCTTGTCCACCATGATCGGGGCCAGCCCCATCGTCGGCTCGTCCAGCAGCAGCAGTTGCGGCCGGGACAGGATGGCACGGCCCATGGCCAGCATCTGCTGCTCGCCGCCGGAGAGCGTGCCTGCGGTTTGCAGGCGGCGCTCGGCCAGACGCGGGAAGCGCTGGTAGACCTGCTCCAGCTCCTGGGCGACGTTGATCGCGTCCTTGCGGCTGTAGGAACCCATGTGCAGGTTTTCCTCGATGGTCAGCTGCGGGAAGATGCCGCGCCCTTCGGGCACCATCACCAGCCCCTGGCGCACCCTGGCGTGTACGGGCTGGCCGGCCAGGCTGTGGCCCTTGTAGTGGATGGCGCCGGCGGCCAGCGGCACCAGGCCGCAGATGGCCCGCAGCGTGGTGCTTTTGCCCGCGCCGTTGGCGCCGATGAGGGCCACCAGTTCGCCGGGCTGCACGTGCAGGTTCAGGTGGCGCACGGCACGGATGCCACCGTAGGCAACGTCGATGCCGCGAATGTCGAGCATGGGGGTTTGGGCCTGGGTGGTGGTATTGGCCTGGGCTTCAGTCATGGCGCGGCGCTTTCTTCTGGCGGGTTGTCGGTGGGGGCGGCAGGCGGCGGCTGCAGGTCTTGCGCCGCGCCCTTGCCCAGATAGGCTTCGATCACGTGCGGGTCGCTCTGCACCTCGTGCGGCAGGCCGTAGGACAGCACCTGCCCGTACTCCAGCGCCAGCACGCGGTCGCACATGTTCATGACCAGCTTCATGTCATGCTCGATCAGCAGCACGGTGATGCCGTCGTCGCGGATTTTTTCGATCAGCGCCCGCAGCACCACTGTCTCCGACGGGTTCATGCCCGCCGCCGGTTCATCCAGCGCCAGCAGCGCCGGGCCAGTGGCCAGGGCGCGGGCGATTTCCAGGCGGCGCTGGTCGCCGTAGGACAGGGACGAGGCCACCTCGTTGGCGACATGGCCGATGCCCACGTACTCCAGCAGCTCCAGGGCACGGGCCTCGGTGCGGGCCTCTTCCTCGCGGGTGGCCTTGTTGCGCACCACCGCGCCCCACAGGCCGGCCTTGGTGCGCAGGTGCTGGCCGATCATCACGTTCTCCAGCGCCGTCAGCGCGGCGAACAGGCGGATGTTCTGGAACGTCCGCGCCAGCCCCTGCTCGGCGATCTGGTGGGGCTTGAGCCGGGTCAGCTCCACGCCCTGGAAGTTGCAGCTCCCGGATTCGGGGATGTACAGCGCCGTCATCACGTTGAACAGCGTCGTCTTGCCCGCGCCGTTGGGGCCGATGAGGCCGAAGATCTCGCCCTTGCGGATCTCGAAGCTCACGTCCTTCAGGGCCTGCAGGCCGCCGAAGCGCTTGCTCAAGCCCTTGGCGATCAGCAAGGGTTCGCCGGTTTTTAAGGTCGATGCGGGGACGCTCATGCCTGCTGCTCCTTGCCACGGTTGAGTTCACGCTTGCGGGTCTGCGAAGGCCACAGCCCTTCGGGCCGGAAAATCATGACGGCAACCAGCGCCACGCCGAACAGCAGCATCCGGATGGCGTCGGGGTCGATCAGCACTTCGCCGAACAGCGTCTCCTGGATGGGCACCACCACGTTGCGCAGCACCTCGGGGAAGATGGACAGCAGCAGCGCCCCGGCCACCACGCCCGGCACATGGCCCATGCCGCCCAGCACCACCATGCACAGGATGGCGATGGACTCGCTCAGGCCGAAGCTCTCGGGGCTGACGAAGCCCTGCATCGAGGCAAACAGGCACCCGGCCACGCCGCCAAAGCTGGCGCCCATGCCGAAGGCCATCAGCTTGATGCTGCGGGTGTTGATGCCCATGGCCTTGGCGGCCACTTCGTCCTCGCGCACGGCTTCCCAGGCGCGGCCCACGCGGGAGTTTTGCAGGCGGATGCAGACGAAGATGATGAGAATCACCAGCGCCATCAGCAGGTAGTAGTACTTTTCCGGCCCGGTGATGCGAAAGCCCAAAATGGTTTCCGGTCGGCCCAGCGCCCACTCGCCCACCTTGAAGGTGTCGATGCGGTTGATGCCCTGGGGGCCGTTGGTGATGTTCACCGGCGCATCCAGGTTGTTCATGAAGATGCGGATGATCTCGCCAAAGCCCAGCGTCACGATGGCCAGGTAGTCCCCGCGCAGCTTCAGCACCGGAAAGCCCAGCGCAATCCCCGCTGCCGCCGCCAGCGCCACCCCGATGGGCAGCACGAGCCAGAACGGCAGGTGCAGGTCGAAGTGCGGCGAAGCCAGCAGCGCCCACACATACGCGCCCACGGCGTAAAAGGCGATGTAGCCCAGGTCGAGCAGCCCGGCAAAGCCAACCACAATGTTCAGCCCCAGGGCCAGCATCACGTACAGCAGGGCAAAGTTCAGGATGCGGATCCAGCCCTGCCCGGCGGTTGCGCCCAGCAGGAAGGGCAGCGCCAGCAGCACCGCGCCGATGGCAAAGGCGCCCAGCCAGACTTTGGCCGGCGTGCGGTCCCTGGAAGTGGAAACGGAAGTAGAAGTGGTGTGGTTCATGCGCGGTCTCCCGAACGTTCACCCAGGAGGCCCGAGGGGCGGAAGATCAGCACGACCACCAATACGATGAAGCTGAACACGTCCTGGTAATGGCTGCCGAACACGCCGTTGGTCAGGTTGCCGACGTAGCCGGAGCCCAGCGCCTCGATCAGCCCCAGCAGCAGGCCGCCGAGCATGGCGCCGCCCAGGTTGCCGATGCCGCCCAGCACGGCGGCGGTGAAGGCTTTCAGGCCCAGCATGAAGCCCATGGTGTACTGGGCCACGCCGTAGTAGCTGGCGATCATCACGCCCGCCACGGCCGCCAGGGCCGAGCCGACCAGGAAGGCTGCCGAGATGACGGTGTTGATGTTCACCCCCATCAGCCCCGCCACCTCGCGGTTCTGGGCCGTGGCCCGCATGGCCATGCCCAGACGGGTTTTATGCACCAGCAGCAGCAGCGCCACCATGATCAGGGCCGAGCCGAGCATGATCGCCAGTTGCAGCATGCTCAGGCGGGCATCGCCGATCTGCAGCACCGAGGGTTCGATGATGTGCGGGAAATTCAGGTAGTTGCGGCCCCAGAACATCATGGCGACGTTCTGGATGATGATGGACACGCCGATGGCCGTGATCAGCGCCGCCAGCCGGGGCGCACGGCGCAACGGGCGGTAGGCGATGCGCTCGGCCGTCCAGCCCAGCGCCATGCACACGGGGATCGACACCACCAGCGCTGCGCCGATGGCCACGAAAACGGAAACGTCACCATAGTGGCCGACCAGCGCCAGCACGACGCTGGTGGCGATCATGGCGCCGACCATGACCACGTCGCCGTGAGCGAAGTTGATCAGGCCGATGATGCCGTAGACCATGGTGTAGCCCAACGCCACCAGCGCATACACGCTGCCGGCAGTCAGGCCGTTGATGATTTGTTGCAGAAAAATATCCATGACGGTCGCGCCGTGCGGCGTGGGCAGTCGGGGGAAAAATGGACTTGGCCGAAGGCGTGCAGGCACGCGCTCACAACAAGTCCGAAGAAATTGCGGCACTGCCGCAACCGGCTCTGCGTTCAAGCAGAGAGAAAGCCGCCACGGCCCCGGAACCGCAGTTCACAGGGCCGCGACAAGGCCATTACGGATTACTTGCCCGAATCGACGATGGTCTTGACCTCTTCCCACTTGCCGCCCTTGACGGTGTAGATGGTCACGGACACTTCGTTCAGGTCGCCGTTCTTGTCGTAGCTGATGTTGGTGCTGGTGGCGCCGCTGCGCTTCAGACCGGCCAGCTTGGGCAGGTATTTGTCGGCCTTGGTCGAACCGGCCTGCTCCATGGCGGTGATCATGTTCCAGGCACCGTCGTAGGCGTAGGGGGCGTACACGCCCGGGTCCACCTTGAAGCGGGCCTTGTAGGCAGCAGCGAACTTCTCGCCCTGGGCCATGGTTTTCAGCGGCACGCCGGCCAGCGAGGCGTAGGTGCCGTTGGCGGCTTCACCGGCCAGTTTCAGGAAGGTGTCGCTGCGCGTCATTTCGCCGGACACCAGGGGCTGGGTGATGCCCAGGGTCTGCATCTGGCGACGCATCGGGCCGGATTGCGCGTCCAGGCCGCCGAAGAAGATGGCGTCTGCGCCCTTGGCCTTGATGCTGGTCAGGATGGCGGTGAAGTCGGTGGCCTTGTCGGTGGTGTATTCACGCGCCACGATGGTGCCGCCTGCCCGCTTGACGGCAGCGATCACCTGGTCGGTCAGCCCCTGGCCGTAGGCGGTGCGGTCGTCGATCACGGCCACTTTCTTCGCTTTGAGGTCGTTGACGATGAACACGCCCACGGCAGCGCCCTGCTGGGTGTCGCTGGTCATCATGCGGAAGGTGGTGTCATAGCCTTGCAGCGTGTATTCGGGCGAGGTCGCCATGGCGATCTGGGGGATGCCCGCGTCGTTGTAGACGCTCGAAGCGGGGATGGTGGTGCCCGAGTTGAAGTGGCCCAGCATGCCATGCACCTTGGCATCGGCAATCTGCTGCGCCACCTGCACGGCGGTGCGCGGGTCGGCCTGGTCGTCCTTGGACACCAGCACGAACTTGGCCGTGTCGCCATCCAGCGTGATGCCCTTGGCGTTGGCCTCTTCCAGCGCCAGCGTCAGGCCGTTGCGCATGTCTTCGCCGTAGTGGGCCTGGGGGCCGGTCAGCGGCGCGGCAAAGCCCAGGCGCACGGTGGTTTCTGCGTGGGCGGCGCTCATCAGGCCGCCAAAGGCGCAGGCCAGGGCCGCACTGGTGGCCAGGGTCTTGAAGGATGGAGAGGTTTTCATGCTGGTTGCTCCTTGGTTGGTGTGGGGAAAGGGAAGGGAAAAGGGACTGTAGAAAGGTCGCAGGTAACCGCAAAGACGGGTTTAACCCACCATCATCAGACTGGCGTTGCCGCCCGCTGCCGTGGTGTTGGTGCTGATGCTCACTTCGCGCAGCAGGCGTTCGGGGCGGTAGCGCTCGCCGCTGCGGATTTCTTCGGTGGTCAGGCCCTGGGCCAGCAGCAGCGGCCCCGGGCGGGCGCTGAACTGTTGCTGCAGGGGCAGCAGGGCATCGGTATCACTTTCGACCAGAGCGGCCTGCAGGGGCAGTTGCGCCCATTGCTCCGCTGTGGCCCATTGCAGGGCGGCCTGCTGCGCCGCCGGCGTCTGCTGCTGCCACTGGGCCACCAGGGTGCGCAGCGCCGGGCTGTCGGCCAGCAACATGGTGTTGCCCGTGGCCTGGCAGGCCTGCCATTGGGCCTGCAGGCCGTCCACGGTCAGCGGCAGGCAGGCGACCGGGCCGCGCGGCTGCAGGCCGTATTGATTGGTTTCGCCCGTGGGGCCGTCCAGCAGCACCTGCTGCCCGGCGGCCAGCGGCAACTGCTGCGTGCCCCGGGCCGTGACGACGGGCACCTGCGCCAGTACCGGCGCCTGCGCCAGCAGGCGCAGCAGGTACAGCGGCCCGCCCGCCTTGGGGCCGGTGCCCGAAAGCCCTTCGCCGCCAAACGGCTGCACGCCCACCACGGCGCCGACGATGTTGCGGTTCACGTAGATATTGCCGGCCTGCACGCGCTGCGAAACGTGGGCCACGGTTTCGTCCAGGCGCGTATGCACGCCGAAGGTCAGGCCGAAGCCCAGGGCGTTGATCTGCTCCAGCAGGGCGTCCACATCCTTGCGGGCGTAGCGCAGCACGTGCAGCACGGGGCCGAAGACTTCGCGCCGCAGGTCGGCCACCCGGCCCACCTCGATCAGCGTGGGCGCAACGAAGTGGCCGTGGCGGCACTCGGCAGGCAGCGTCAGGCGCGTGACGGTGTGGCCCTGGCTGCGCATGTGGTCGATATAGCTTTCGATGTCGGCCCGGGCCTGAGCGTCGATCACCGGGCCGACGTCGGTTGCCAGCTGGTCGGGGTTGCCCACGCGCAGCTCCTGCATGGCGCCGCGCAGCATGTGCAGTACGTGGTCGGCGCTGTCTTCCTGCAGACACAGCAGGCGCAGGGCCGAGCAGCGCTGGCCCGCCGAGTCGTAGGCCGAGGCCAGCACGTCGCCCACCACCTGCTCCGGCAGGGCGGACGAATCGACCACCAGGGCGTTGATGCCACCGGTTTCCGCAATCAGCGGCACCGGCTTGCCGTCGCGGCCCAGGCGCTGGGCCAGACGGCGGTGAATGTGCTGCGCCACGGGGTGCGAGCCGGTGAACACCACGCCGTCGGTACCCGGGTGGCTGACCAGGGCCTCGCCCACCGTTTCGCCCTCGCCCGGCAGCAATTGCAGGGCGTGGGCCGGAATGCCCGCTTGGTGCAGCAGGGCCACGGCCTGCGCGGCGACCAGATTGGTCTGCTCCGCAGGCTTGGCGATGACCACGTTGCCCGCCGCCAGCGCGGCAGCGATCTGACCGGTGAAGATGGCCAGCGGAAAATTCCAGGGGCTGATGCACACCACCACGCCCAGGGGGCGGTGGCTGCCGTTGTTCAGCAGCAGGCGGGCCTGCTCGGCGTAGTAGCGCAGAAAGTCGATGGCCTCGCGCACTTCGGCAATGGCATTGGGCAGGGTCTTGCCCGCTTCGCGGCACAGCAGGCCCAGCAGCGGTTGCAGCCGCGCCTGCAACAGGTCGGCGGCGCGGTGCAGGGCTTCGGCCCGGGCGTCCACCGGCGTGGCGGGCCAGATCAGGGCGGCGTGCTGCGCCTGCGCCATGGCCTGGGCCACGGCGTCGGCATCGGCCAGACACACTTCGCCCAGCACATCCTGGGCATTGGCCGGGTTGCAAACCGCCTGGACGTTCGACGGCGTACCGCAGGCAGGCTGGGCCGTCAGCGGCGTGACGCTGCCCAGCAGCGCCGCCGACAGCGAGGCCAGACGCTGCTCGTTGCTCAGGTCCAGTCCGGCAGAATTGCTGCGCCCCTGGGCGGCATACAGGGCCACGGGGGCCGGAATCAGGTCGTGCGGGCGGCCCAGCGGCAGCAGCGCCTGGGCAGCGGCCACCGGGTCGGCCACCAGCTCGGCAATGGCGATGCGTTCATCGCCGATCTGATGCACGAAGGAGCTGTTCGCGCCGTTTTCCAGCAGGCGGCGCACCAGATAGGCCAGCAGGGTTTCGTGCGTGCCCACCGGGGCGTAGATGCGGCAGGGGCGGGCCAGTTTGCCCTGGGCGGTGTCGCCCACCACTTCCTCGTACAGGCCCTCGCCCATGCCGTGCAGGCATTGAAACTCGTACTGGCCCCGGTAGTAGTTGTTGCCCGCCATGTGGTAGATGCTGGCCAGCGTGTGGGCGTTGTGCGTGGCGAACTGGGGAAAGACCGCCTCGGGTGCCTCCAGCAGCTTGCGGGCGCAGGCCAGATAGGACACGTCGGTATGAATCTTGCGGGTGTAGACCGGGTAGTCCTCCAGCCCGTCCACCTGGGCGCGTTTGATCTCGCTGTCCCAGTACGCACCCTTGACCAGCCGCACCATCAGGCGGTGCTTGCTGCGCCGGGCCAGGTCGATGATCCAGTCCAGCACGAAGAAGGCGCGGCGCTGGTAGGCCTGCACCACGAAGCCGATGCCATTCCAGCCCGCCAGCGTGGGCGCAAAGCACAATTGCTCCAGCAGGTCGAGCGAGATCTCCAGGCGGTCGGCTTCCTCGGCGTCGATGTTCAGCCCGATGTCGTACTGCCGGGCCAGCTCGGCCAGTTGCAGCAGGCGCGGGTACAGCTCCTGCATCACGCGCTCGCGCTGGGCGCGGCTGTAGCGCGGGTGCAGGGCCGACAGCTTGATGGAAATGCCCGGCCCCTCGTAAATGCCGCGCCCCTGCGCCGCATGGCCGATGGCGTGGATGGCCTGCTCGTAGGCCTGCAGGTAGCGCTGCGCGTCGGCCTCGGTCGTGGCGGCCTCGCCCAGCATGTCGTAGGAGTAGCGAAAGCCCTTTTCTTCCAGCTTGCGGCTGTTGGCCAGCGCGGCGGCAATCGTCTGGCCGGTGACGAACTGCTCGCCCATCATGCGCATGGCGGTGTTCACGCCCTGGCGGATCAGCGGCTCGCCGCCCCGGGCAATCAGCCGCGTCAGGGCGCCGCCCAGCTTCTGTTCACTATGCACGCCCACCAGCTTGCCGGTAATCATCAGCCCCCAGGTGGCGGCATTGACGAACAGGCTGGGCGAATCAGTATGCGCCCGCCAGTCGCCCTTGCTCACCTTGTCGCGGATCAGCGCATCGCGTGTGGCGCGGTCGGGGATGCGCAGCAGCGCCTCGGCCAGACACATCAGCGCCACCCCCTCCTGGCTGGACAGCGAATACTCCTGCACCAGCGCTTCCACGCCCGAGGTCTTCTTCTGGCGCTTGCCGCGCAGCACCTGCACCAGCCGCGTGGCCAAAGCCTGCACCTCCTGGGGCTGGGCACTGGCGGCAAAGGCCATCAGCAACGGCAGGCATTCGGTTTCCGGTCGGCGGTAGGCGGCAGTGATGGCAGCCCGCAGCACGCTTTGCGGCTGCACGTCCTGGGCCAGGGCATAGAACGGGGTGTAAGCGGGCAGGTTATCCGCCAGGGTTTCGGGTTCTACCTCAACACCAGCAGGGTTTACCGCACCCAGGTGTTGCAGCTCGGGCAGCGGTTTACCCTGCTCGATGGCATCCAGATAGCTGTGCAGCGCCTGCTTGTGCAACCAATGGGGCGTGCAGCCCAGTTGCTGGGCTGCCGCCTTGAGTCGATCACGCATCAGCTCATCTACCTTGATGCCGATGGTTGTTGTTGCCATATTCCGCCTAGCTCCCTGAAGAACCTGCACACCGTTTGAAAAAGTGGCGCGATTCTAGAGAGGTACAACCAGGCCAAGTATTAGGGTTTTCCTATCCTTCCATCGGTTAACCCGGCAACAAGCGAACGAAGCGGCAATACAGCAAAAAACCAAAAACAGGAGCATTTACCGCATTGCAATACTTGTTTTTATTGGATAAACCATCTGAAATACTTATATAACAAGCGGAAGAAGCAATTCTTTCAGGAGCAAACCATCCCATTCCTGCTGCCACCGACACCCGATCCGAGTAAAGGGTACGTAAACTTAATTTAAAATAGTTCTCGTTATCTTTACTGAAAAACGGAGAGCAGAGAATGCCCACACATTCGGCACGCAGGTTGCGCCCCAACCTGATCGTTCTGGCCTTGCTGGCGGCCAGCGGCAGCAGTTCCATCCTGGCCCAAACCGCGGGGGATGCGACCCTGCCCCAGGTCACGGTACGCGACAAATACGAGCGCGAAGACCTGCCCACCCTGGCCCCGGGCCGCAAGGCGGCCAAGGGCGCCCGCCTGGGCATTCTGGGCGCCACCTCCATCGTCGATGCCCCCGTGCATGTGAACGCCTACACGCGCGAACTGGCCGAAGACTGGTCGGCCCTGACGCTGCAGGACGTGCTGGAAAACGACTCGGCCATCGTCTTCACCACCAACAAGAACCACCTGCTGCAGAACTTCAACCTGCGCGGCCTGGACATGACGGCGATGGACATCGCCACCAACGGCCTGTACGGCATTGCCCCGGCCAACTCGGTGCCCATTGAAATGTTCGAGCGCGTGGAAGTGCTGCGCGGCCCGAACGTGCTGCTGTCGGGGATGCCGCCGCTGTCCAGCGTGGCGGGCACCGTCAATATGGTGACCAAGCGGGCGCTGGCCCAGCCGATCGCGGAAATGACCTTCACCTACGGTTCGCACTCCTACGGCCAGGTGCATGTCGATCTGGGCCAGCGCTTCGGCAAGGA
>JAHRXD010000066.1 GCA_019104825.1 Comamonas sp. | reverse complement strand
GCCCACGTAGGCAACGATGTGGCCTTTTTTCTTCAGGTCCTCGATGAACTGCATCGGGCCGCGCACGCCGTCCTGCTCGGGCTTGAAGGCCGCGTCGGGACGGGTGTTCTTGAGCATCGCCAGATAGTGCATGGGGATGTCGGGGCGCGTGGTGGCGTCCGGCGCGGGCGACAGGTCGTCGGTATTGGTTTCGCCGGGCACCTTGAACACGGTGACGGTGATCTTTTCCGGCACCTTGGGACGGCTGGTGAACCATTCGGCATCGGCCCAGGACTGCATCACTTCCTTGGCCTTGGCATTGCCGGCCTTGGCCTTGTCGGCCACGTCGTTGAAGTAGTCGAACATCAACAGCGTCTTTTTCAGCGCGTCGGCAGCGACCTGGGCGACTTCGGCATCGTCCAGCAGCTCGATCAGCGGATGCACGTTGTAGCCGCCGACCATGGTGCCCAGCAGCTCGGTGGCCTTGGCCTTGGAGATCAGGCCGACCTGGATGTCGCCGTGGGCGACGGCGGCCAGGAAGGAGGCCTTGACCTTGGCGGCATCGTCCACGCCGGGCGGCACGCGGTGGGTGAGCAAGTCCAGCAGGAAAGCTTCTTCACCGGCGGGCGGGTTCTTGATCAGCTCGATCAGCTCGGCAACCTGTTTGGCGTCCAGCGCCAGGGGGGGGATGCCCAACTTGGCGCGTTCGGCCGCGTGTTCACGGTAGGCTTGCAACATGCTTGCTCTCTCCAAAAGTAGTTGTATGAAAAGGATAAAAGTGAAAACTTACTGGCCTGCCCGGCCTTCCAGCAGGTTGGGCAGGGGGTTTTTCTTGAGCGCCTCGGCCACTTGCAGCTGGGCGGTGCTCATGCACTCGTCGGCCAGGCGCTGGCCGATCTTCTGGTTCATCAGCATCGATTTGTTGGCGATCTGCAACCACACGGCACCGGCGCGGGTGTCTTCCAGGCGCACGGCCCCGGTGGTGGTGGGCACGGGACTCATGTGGAAGTTGAACCCGTTGCCGGAAACCTTGAAGTAACCAGGCTTGTCGGCCACGCGCTCGACATTCACATGCTTGCCCAGCTCGCAGCCGATGGTGCCGGTATGCACCAGCTCGGCAATGGCTAGGGCGTCCTCGCCCAGGGGCTGCTCGGCCATCATGGCAGCCGCAGCGGCGGCAGCCACCGAGGTCGTTGCCACCGCAGCCTTCTTCACCGGGGCTTTGGCCGGCGCCTTGGCGACGGTCTTCTTCGCCGGTGCCTTGGCGGCAGCGGCAGGCGCTTTTTTCGCTGCCGCAGGGGCCGTGGGGGCAGCCAGGGCCAGCAGAGGCACCAGCATCAGGGTGGAGGCAACCAGGTGTTTCATACGAACTCCAGCGAATCTTTCTCTCTTAACAATGGGGCTGCGCCGGTCGGGCCGCATCGGCAAACCAGCGGCGCACATTGTCCGGCAAAGTCAGGCCCGTTTGCGCTGCGCGTTGCAATACCTGCCAGTAGTAGCGGTAGCTGGCCCGGTCGTGCAGCACGCCCTGGTAGCTGGTCGGCCCCCACTGGGCGGCATCGGCGGCCAGCAGGATGGCGGCGGCCGTCTCGACCAGGGCGGCATCGGGGGCAAAGGCGGCAACGATGGGGCGGATCTGCGCCGGGTGGATGCTCCACATGCGGGTGTAGCCCAGTTCCTGGCTGGCCTGGCGGGCGGCCCCGGCCAGCGCCTGGGTGTCTTTATATTCCGTGACCACGCAGTGCGACGGCACCTTGCCGTGGGCGTGGCAGGCGGCGGCGATTTCCAGCTTGGCCCGCAGCACCAGGGGGTGCGTGAACTGGCCGGACACGCCCATGGCGCTGGCAGGTATCGCGCCGCCATGGGCCGAGACAAAGTCCATCAGCCCGAAGCTGATGCTCTGCACGCGCGGCTGCGCGGCAATGGCCAACGCCTGCTGCACGGCCGCAGGCGATTCGATCAGCACGTGCAGCGGCAGGTTCGGGCCGTAGGCGCGGTCGATGGCGCGGGCGGCCAGCGCCACCTGCTCGGCGTTTTCCACCTTGGGCAGCATGACGTGGGTGAGCCGATCACCCACCTGGCCGACGATGCGGGCCACGTCATCGACGAAGGCGGGGTGTTCCAGCGCATGCACGCGCACGGCCATGCGGGCCTGCGGGTGTTCCTGGGCGTGTTCGCGCACCAGGGCGGCCACCTGATCGGCGTGCGCCGCTTCTTGGCCGACGGCGGCGCCGTCCTCGCAGTCCAGCGTGACGTCGAAGACGCAGCGGCCCAGTTCGGCGGTCATCTCGGCCTGCAGTTGCAGGCTTTTGCGCATCCGTTCGATCTGGCCGCTGAAGTGGTCGCACACCGGCAAGGCGCTGGCGGCAGCCTGGGCGCCGGGCAGGATGTCCTGGGGGTGGGCGGAAACGGTCATGCGGTCAAGAAGATGGGGGATCACAAAGAAGAAAAATGGTGTAGCGGCTGGACGTTTCTGCCAACCGCTACAGCATGTCTCTTGCTTTAAAAAAATAGCTGCTTCCACTTGATATCTAAGGACTTCAAGGTGTTTTATCCTTGAAATCCTTTATTCATCAGCGGAAACAGCTCCTTTTTATTACAGCAGGTGCTTCACGCCGTCCTGTTCGCCTTGCAGTTCGGCCAGGGTCTTGTCGATGCACTCTTGCGAGAAGGCATCGATTTCCAGGCCTTCGACGATCTTGTATTCGCCGTTGGCCGTGGTCACGGGGAAGCCGAACACGATGCCGGCGGGGATGCCGTATTCACCGTTGGAGGGCACACCCATCGTCACCCATTCGCCGTTGGAACCCAGGGCCCAGTCGCGCATGTGGTCGATGGCGGCGTTGGCAGCCGAAGCGGCCGAGGACAGGCCGCGTGCAGCGATGATGGCCGCGCCGCGCTTGCCCACGGTGGGCAGGAACACGTCCTTGTTCCACACCTGGTCGTTGATCTTGTCCTTGATGCTTTCGCCATTGACGGTGGCGAAACGGTAGTCGGCGTACATGGTGGGCGAGTGGTTGCCCCACACGGTGAGCTTGCGGATGTCGCCCACCTTGGTGCCGGTCTTGGCGGCCAGTTGCGAGGCAGCGCGGTTGTGGTCCAGGCGCAGCATGGCGGTGAAGTTCTTGGCCGGCAGGTCGGGGGCCGACTTCATGGCGATGTAGGCATTGGTGTTGGCGGGGTTGCCGACCACCAGCACCTTGACGTTGCGCGAGGCGACGGCGTTCAGGGCCTTGGCCTGGGCGGTGAAGATCTGGGCGTTGGCGGCCAGCAGGTCGGCACGCTCCATGCCGGGGCCACGGGGACGGGCGCCGACCAGCAGGGCGTAGTCGGTGTCCTTGAAGGCGGTCATCGGATCGCTGTGGGCTTCGATGCCGGCCAGCAGCGGGAAGGCGCAGTCTTCGAGTTCCATGATCACGCCCTTGAGCGCGTTCTGGGCCTTCTCGTCGGGAATTTCCAGCAGTTGCAGGATGACGGGCTGGTCCTTGCCCAGCATTTCGCCGGAAGCGATGCGGAACAGAAGGGCGTAGCCAATTTGACCTGCGGCGCCGGTGATGGCCACGCGGACGGGCTTTTTGCTCATGGTGAGAACTCCAGGAAGTGAAGGGAACTGGTGAGTGTGTAGCGGTTGCCACCTGCGCCT
>JAHRXD010000059.1 GCA_019104825.1 Comamonas sp. | reverse complement strand
ATACGCGGATTACCCTGAGCCTGGGCGCCGTGGCACTGCGGGAGCAAGAGTCGCTGACCGAGTGCATCGCCCGCGCCGACGTGCAGCTCTATGCCGCCAAACAGGGCGGGCGCGACCGCCTGTGCTGGGAAAAAGCCGTGCAACTGCCATGAACTCTAAAGCGTGGAAAAGCCTGCGATCCAGTCGGCAAATTCCGGTGCAGGCAGGGGGCGGCTGAAGTAATAGCCCTGCCAGATGTGGCAGCCATTGCTCTCCAGAAAGTCCCGCTGCGCCGCCGTCTCCACCCCTTCGGCGATCACGCTCAGGCCCAGGCTGGTGCCCAGGGCCATCACGGTGCGGGCAATGGCTGCATCGTTGGCATCGGTCAGCACGTCGCGCACGAAGCCCTGGTCGATCTTGAGCTGGTCCAGCGGCAGGCGCTTCAGGTAGGCCAGCGAGGAATAACCGGTGCCGAAATCGTCCAGCGAGAAGGCGATGCCGTGGCGCTTGAGCTGGAGCATCTTGTCGATGGTGTCCTCCACGTCCTGGAGCAGCAGGCTTTCGGTCAATTCCAGCTCCAGGTAGCGTGGATCGGCCCCGGTCTGGGCAATGGCGCCGAGTACCTGCTGCACGAAATCGGGCTGGTGGAACTGCCGGGGGCTGACGTTGATGGCAATGCTCAACCCCGCCAGCAGCGGCACCTTGCTCCAGGCCGCCAGCTGGGCGCAGGCGGTGTGCAGCACCCAGTTGCCCAGGGCCAGAATCTGCCCGCTGTCCTCGGCCAGCGGGATGAACAGCGCGGGAGACACCAGGCCGCGCTCGGGGTGGCGCCAGCGCAGCAGGGCTTCGCAGCCGATGACCTTGCGGGCGTGTACCTGAGGCTGGTAAAACAGCTCGAAGTGGCCCTGCTCCAGGCTGGTGCGCATCTGCGCTTCCAGTTGCACGCGCTCCTGCATGGCGGTGTGCATGTTGGGCGAGTAGAACTGCAAGGTGTCGCGCCCGGCAGTCTTGGCCTGGTACATGGCCAGATCGGCACGCTTGAGCAGCTCCTCGGCGGTCAGCTCCTGGCCCTGGAACAAGGCGATGCCGATGCTGGCCGTGGTGTGGTGCGGCTCGCCGTGCAGCAGGAAGGGGGCGCGGAACACTTCCAGGATGCGCTGGCCGGTCTGCTCGACCAGGGAGACGGCCTCGCCGGGGTGGCGGGACAGATTTTCCAGCAGGACGACGAATTCATCGTCGCCGTGGCGGGCCACGGTGTGGCGCTCGTGGGTGCTGCTGCGCAGGCGTTCGGCCACCTGCTGGAGCAGGGCGTCCCCGCATTCGTGGCCTTTGACTTCGTTGACGGTCTTGAAGTGGTCGATGTCCAGCATCAGCACCGCGCCATAGATGCGCTGCTCGGCACTGCGGGCCAGCGTGTGCTGCAGGGTGATGAGCAACTGGCGGCGATTGGGCAGGCGGGTCAGGGCGTCGTAGTACTCCAGGTAGGTGATTTTTTCTTCGGCGGCCCGGCGCTGGGTCAGATCCTGGAGCACCACCAGCTGCCCGTTGCCCAGCTGCACGCCGGAGATTTCCAGGATGCGTTCCTTGCCCTCCCCGTCAGTGATGCGGTATTCCCTGGGCGGGATCAGTCCATCGCCGGCGCGGGCCTGCGCGGCCAGGCGCTCCCAGTCCTGACGCACCTGTTCGCGCACGGCCGGGTCGGGGTAAGCTTTTTCCCACCAGGTGGCCAGGTCGGGCATCGTTGCCGCGTCGTAGCCGGTGACGATGGTGTAGTACGGGTTCAGGTAGCTGATGGTGCCGTCTTCCTGCGTCCAGCTCACGCCGACGGGCAGATGGCGCAGGATGTTGCGCTGCTGTTCTTCGCGGTCGCGCAGGGCTTCCTGCATCTGCCGCCGCTCGGTAATGTCCTGGATGACGGCCAGGTGGTAGGTGGGCGCCTGCCCGAGGGTCCACATGGGGGAGATGTTCACCTCGACCCAGACGGGGCGGCCGTTTTTGTGCAGCATCCGCTGCTCCAGGTGGTACTCCCGGATTTCGCCGACCAGCAGCCGCTGGTGCTGCTGGAGCGCAACGGACAGGTCTTCCGGCTCCAGCAGCTCCTGGAAGGTTTTGTCGTGCAGTTGCGCCTCGGAATAGCCCAGGATATGGGCGTAACGCTGGTTGATGCGCAGCAGGTGCCCGGACCGGGCATCGGTCAGGGCCATGCCCACGGTGGCCTGGTTGAAGACGGCCAGGAAGTTCGCTTCGCTGACGGCCAGGGCCACCGTATGGCGGGACAGCGTCCAGCCGACCAGGACGCCCACCAGCACGGCGGCCAATGCGCCGCCCACGGCAATCCACCAGGGCAGCAACTGCTCGGCATAGGAGAGCATGGCGCGGCTGGGCACGAATTCCAGCCGCCAATACCGGTCATGCACCTGCACGATGCGCACCTGGGGTGCCAGGTGCCGCGCCTGCTGGGCCGAGGCAAAGTTGCTCGACTGGCCGACCAGCAGGGCGGGGGTCTGCGGGGGCGCAACCTGCGTGCCGATATCGCGGATCTGCACGGCCACGCCCCGGAAAAAGCCCAGTTGCTCCAGGCTCTCCAGCATCGCCGATACGTCCACCGAGGTGCCGACCGACCCCAGAAACTCCCGCTCGTCAGGCTGGCTCCAGGGTTGCGCCGTTTCCAGGAACACCGGCAGGCGCAGCAGGAAGCCCGCCGTCCCCTGCTTGAGGGTGAAAGGGGCGGACATCGTGGCCTGGCCGCTGGTGCGTCCGGCCAGCAGGGCCGTCAGATTGTTGGGCTGGGTGCTCAGGTCCAGGCCCCAGATGCTTTCATTCCGGTCCAGCGGCCACAGGTACTCCAGCAGGAAGTACTCGTCGCGCACGATGGTCGGCATGTCCGGCAGCACCAGTCCGGTGCGCATGGCCTGCTCCTGCATCCGCTGGACATAGCCGGGCAGTTCCTGTCGGGGCACTCGGCGGACAAAGGACAGGGAGCGGATCTCTGCGTAGTTCTGCGAGACGTTGTGCACGGCCGCCACCTGCTGGAACTGGTCGAAGCGCAGGTAGGGGTTGATGAGGAACAGGTCGCGCAGCCCGGCAGTGACTTCGGTGTAGGCCGTGATGCGGTGGGACAGCGCGTCGGTGGAGGAGCGCACCTCTTCGGTAAAGCGCACTTCGGCCAGGGCAGCGTCGGCAGCGTGTTGCTGCTCCACCAGGCCATAGGTCAGTCCCCACCCTGCCAGCACGACGACAGCGCTAATAAACCAATGACCATGTTTGCGCCAAAAAGCGGTAGGCTTCATCAGGAGTGTCCTTTCCAAACGCGCCGCCAAGGACTGCGGATACACAGGCTAGCGACTTTCGTCATCGGAAGGGAAGGGGCAAAACCCGTGCGCAGCCGCCCTGGTTCACACTGATTTGGATTTGGCTGCATCCCCGGCCCAATGCTGGCATCATCGCGGGTTTGGTTTTTTCCTCGCAGCCTTGGCTGCCTGCCCATGACTGATACCACTGCTGCGGCCCCCGCCCCCGATTCCGCTCCCACCACTGATTCCACGCCCCAGCCATCGCGCCGTGCCCCCCACCCGGTGCTGGTGCAGCTCGGACAGCTCTACCCGGCACTGTTCGGCGCCACGGTGCAACCGCTCAAGCGCGGGATTTTTCAAGACCTGCTGACCGCGCACGGCGAGGCGCTGGACAAGGCGCAGCTCAAAATCGCCATGGCCATCCACACCCGTTCCACCCGCTACCTGCAGGCCGTGGCCAGCGGCGCGGCGCGGCATGACCTGCAAGGCAACGCCGTGGAGGCGATGGCCCCCGAGCATGTGCTGCACGCCGTGCTGGAAGTGTTCAAGCGCCGCAAACCACGCCCCGGCGAAACCGTCGAGCAGCAGCAACAGCGCCTGCAGCGGCGCATTGCGCAAATCTTCAGCGACAGCGGCCTGACCCGCGAGGCCCTGCTGGAACGCACCAACATCAAGGAGCCGACGGCCCTGGCCACGCTGACCGCCGCCCTGGACTACGCCGCCGAGCAGGACGCCCGCGCCGAAGCCGTGCAACGCGCCTTTGCCGCCAGCGGCGCGGCCAGCCCCGCCGCCTTTGCCCAGATGTACGGGATGCACCCCAAGGCCGTCGAGCGCCAGCTGGCCCGCGCTGCACAGCTGCAAGCCTTGCGCAGCGCCTGACGGTCGGCGGCGGCACCCAGGCGGTGTATGGTTCGGGGCTCTGTGCACTTTACCGACCCTGCCTTATGTCCCCCACCGTTCTCGGCACCCTGCATACCGTTTTGCGTGGCCGTGCCCAACCCTATGCCCGGCTGGATGGCCGCCCCGGCGGCCCCAGCGCCATCGACAAGCAGCCCGTGCCCGGCCCGGTGCCCGTGGCCGAACTGGGGCTGGAGGGCGACGAGCAGGGCGACCGCAAAGTCCACGGCGGGCCGGACAAGGCCATCCACCACTACGCCTGGGAGCATTACGCCGCCTGGCGCGGCGAGCTGGGCGACCTGCCCGTGCTGCGCCAGCCGGGTGCGTTCGGCGAGAATTTTTCCACCACCGGCATCACCGAGGCCACGCTGTGCTGGGGCGATCGGGTGCGCGTCGGCACCTGCCTGCTGGAGCTGGCGCAAACCCGCCAGCCGTGCTGGAAGCTGAACACCCGCTTCGGCCAGGCCACCATGGCGCGGCAGGTGCAGACCACCGGGCGCACCGGCTGGTACTGGCGCGTGCTGGAGCCGGGCAGCGTGCAGGCGGGCGATGCCATTGCCCTGGTTGACCGCCCCCACCCCGACTGGCCGCTGACCCGCGTGTTGCAGGTGCTGTACCACCAGTGCCTGGACGGCGCGGCGCTGCGCGAACTGGCCGAACTGGCGCTGCCGCCCTCCTGGCAGCGCCTGGTGCAGACGCGGCTGGAGCGCCACCAGGTCGAGGACTGGGCCAGGCGTTTGGACGGGGCGCAGGACTAGCCCCATGTCATCGCCCCTCACCCCCGGCCTGCTGGCCCTGCATGGCAACTGCGCCGAAACCCTGGCGCAAGCGCTGATCGACTGGGGCCGCGCCCACCCCCTGGGGCCGCTGGAGCAGGAGGTGGTGCTGGTGCAAAGCAACGGCACTGCCGAGTGGTTCAAGATGCTGCAAGCGCAGCGCCAGGGCATCTGCGCCGCCACGCGGGTGGAGCTGCCCGCGCGGTTCCTGTGGCGCAGTTGGCGGCAGATTCTGGGGCCGCAGCGCGTGCCCAGCGTCTCGCCGCTGGACGAACTGCCCATGACCTGGCGGCTGATGCGCCTGCTGCCCACCTGCCTGGAACTGCCCGCCTTTGCCCCGATTGCCCGCTTTCTGCGCGACGACCAGCCCCAGCGCCTGCTGCAACTGGCCAGCCGACTGGCCGACCTGTTCGACCAGTATCAGGTGTACCGCAGCGACTGGCTGCTGGCCTGGGAGGCCGGGCACGACCACCTGCCGGGCCTGCCCGGCCAGACCGACCGCCCCCTGCCCGAAGGCCAGGAATGGCAGCCGCAGTTGTGGCGGGCCGTGCTGGCCGACCTGACGGCGCAGGAGCGCGGCGTCACCCGCCCGGCCCTGCGCCAGCAGGTGCTGGACACCTTGCGCAGCGCCGAAGCAGGCAGCCTGCCGATTGCCCGGCGCGTGCTGCTGCTGGGGCTGACCCAGGTGCCGCTGGAGATGCTGGAGTTCCTCGCCGCACTGTCGCGCCACAGCCAGGTGATCCTGGCCGTGCCCAACCCCTGCCGCTATCACTGGGCCGATGCCATCGACGGGCGCGAACTGCTGCGCCAGCAGCGCCGCCGCCATCCCGACCGGCAGCACGATCTGGCCGCCATCCCGCTGGAAGCCATGCACGCCCACGCGCACCCGCTGCTCATGGCCTGGGGGCGGCAAAGCCGCGACTATGTGCGCCTGCTGGATGAATTCGAGAGCACCTCCCGCTTGACTGAAGCCATTTTCAAGGTGGATTTATACGATGAATCCCCTGCTGACCAGGGAAGCCTGCTAGAACAAGTGCAGCGCAGCATCCGCGACCTGCTGCCGCTGGCCGAACACCCGCGCAATACCCGGCCAGGGCACTGCATCCCCGTGGCCGACCAATCCATCGTGCTGCACAGCGCCCACAGTCTGGTGCGCGAGCTGGAAGTGCTGCACGACCACCTGCTGACCCTGTTCGCCGCACCGGCATCGCCGGGCCGCGCCGCACTGCAACCGCGCAACGTTATCGTCATGCTGCCGGACATTGCCGCTGCGGCCCCGGCCATCCGCGCCGTGTTCGGCCAGCACCGCCCGGGCGACCCGCGCCGTATCCCGTTTGCCATTGCCGACTTGGCCGCCCAGGCGCACAGCCCCCTGGTGGCCGCGCTGCACTGGCTGCTGCGCCTGCCGCAGGAGCGCTGCCGCCTGAGCGATCTGGCCAGCCTGCTGGACGTGCCCGCTCTGGCCGCCCGCTTCGGCCTGACGGCGCACGACGCCCCGCAACTGCGCCAGTGGATGGCGCAGGCCGGCATCCGCTGGGGACTGGATGCCCGGCACCGCAACGCCCTGCACCTGGGCGCCTGCGGCGACACCAACAGCGCCTGGTTCGGCCTGCAGCGCATGTTGCTGGGCTATGCCAGCGGCGCCAGCCCCATCGCCCAGGACGGCCTGCCCGCCAGCGCCGACTGGCACGGCATCGCCCCCCTGGCCGACGTCGCCGGGCTGGATGCCGAACTGGCCGGCGTGCTGGCCGCCCTGCTCTCGCGCCTGCTGGACTGGTGGCAGGCGGCGCTGGAACCGGCCCCGCCCGAAGTCTGGGCGCAGCGCCTGCGCAGCCTGCTGGCCGACTGCTTTGCCGCGCAGGACGCGCTCGACCACGCCGTGCTGCAAGGGCTGGAGCAAAGCCTGCAGGACTGGCTGCAAGCCTGCGAACACGCCCGCTTTGTCGCCCCCCTGCCGCTGCAGGCCGTGCAGACCGCCTGGCTGGAAGCCCTGCAAACGCCCGCCCTGGCCGAGCGCTTTCATGCCGGGGGCGTCACCTTCTGCACCCTGCAACCCATGCGGGCGATTCCCTTCGAGGTGGTCTGCCTGCTGGGCATGAACGATGGCGACTACCCGCGCCGCGCCAGCAAGAACGGCTTCGACCTGATGCAGCAACCCGGCCAGTACCGCCCCGGCGACCGCGCCCGGCGCGACCACGACCGCCAGCTGATGCTGGACGCCCTGCTCTCGGCCCGGCGCCAGCTCTACCTGAGCTGGGCCGGGCACAGCGTGCGCGACAACAGCCCGCAGCCGCCCTCGGTGCTGGTGGCGCAATTGCGCGACTACCTGTCCGCCGGCTGGCGCGGCGAAACCGGCGGGGACGGCGACAGCAACGGCGACGTCGTCGCCCAGCGCAGCCATGCGCACCCACTGCAACCCTTCAGCCGCCGCTATTTCGAGGCGGACAGCCCCCTCACCACCTACGCCCGCGAATGGCAGGCGGCCCACCAGACCCCGGCCACCCCGGCGGACGCACCGCCCCCGCCCGTGACCCGGGAAGGCCAGCCCCTGACCCTGGCTGCCCTGGCCCGTTTCATGCGCCACCCGGCCCGCAGCTTTTTGCGCCAGCAGTGGCAGGTGGCCTTCGACCTAGGCGAAGACGCCGCGCCGGACGACGAATGCTTCACCCTGGCCGGGCTGGACGCCTATGCCCTGGTGGCGCAACTGCAGGACAGCATCGCCCCGCAGGCACAGACCGGCCCGTCTGCCGTGGAAAGCTTGCTCACACGCCAGCTCACCCATCTGCAACACGCCGGGCAACTGCCCCTGGCCGGCCTGGGCGAACAGGAAAAAGCCGCCCTGCACGCCAGCACCCTGCGCAGCCTGCAGGCCTGGGGGCAACTGCAAAACCACTACGCCCACAGCGCCCCGCACCAGGCGCTGCACTTTGCGCACCAGGGCGTGGTGCTGGACGACTGGCTCGACGGCCTGCGCCGCCACAGCGCCGAATCCCCCCCCGTCGCCCTGCTGCTGACCCCCGGCAAGCTGCTGCAAGGCGAGGGCGAAAAAGCCGTCGTGCGCCTGCACTCCCTGCTGCCCGTCTACCTGCGCAGCATCGCCGCAGCCGCCTGCGGCACGGCCCTGGCGCTGTGGGTGGTCGGGCGCGATACCTGTTTGCGCATCGCTCCCCAGGAACCCACCAGCGCCACCGCCGCCCTGCAAGCCTGGCTGGCCGCGTGGCAGGACGGCCAAAGCCAGCCCTTGCCGCTGCCGGTAAAAACCGCCCTGGCGCAGGTCACGGGGGCCAAACCGTCGCCCCGGGAAGTCTACGAAGGCGGCTTTCACCACACGGGCGAAGCCGCCGAGCTGGAATGGGCCCGCTTCTTCCCCGACTTTGCCACCCTCACCGACGATGGCCGCTTTGCCGCCTGGGCCGACACCCTGTACGCCCCACTGGCAGCGTGGGGGGCGCAGTCGGTGGACATCGTGGCCTGGGAGCAACTGGACGCGGCCCTGCACGCCGCCAGCACGGAGGCGCCCCATGCCTGAACCCCTGCAAAAACTGGAACCCGCCCGCTTCCCCCTGCACGGCAGCCGCCTGATCGAAGCCAGCGCGGGCACCGGCAAGACCTGGACGATTGCCGCGCTGTACGTGCGCCTGGTGCTGGGGCATGGCGCAGAGGGCGGCGAAAGCGCAGCAAGCGCCTTCGCCCCGCAGGGCCGGCCCCAGCCCTTGCAGCCCGCCGAGATTCTGGTGATGACCTTCACCCGCGCCGCCACGCGCGAACTGAGCGAGCGCATCCGCGACCGGCTGGTCGAGGCGGTGGCGTGCTTTCGCGGGCAGGCGGCAGGCGATGATTTCCTGCAAACATTGCTGCTGGACTACCCCGACGCCCGCCAGCGCGAGCAGGCCGCGTGGCGGCTGGAGCTGGCTGCGCAGGGCATAGACGATGCCGCCATCTTCACCATCGACGCCTGGTGCCAGCGCGTGCTGCGCGAACATGCGCTGGACAGCGGCAGCCTGCTGGACGAAACCCTGGAAGCCGACGAGGCCCAGCGCCGCCACGAAGCCCTGCAAGACTACTGGCGCCAGCAGTGCTACCCGCTGGATGCCAACGGCCTGGCCCTGCTGCAAATGCAGTGGAAGGACTTTCCCGCCTTCGCCCAGGACATTCGTGCCCTGCCGCTGGAGGACATCGACCCGGCCCTGGGCACGGGCAACCTGGGCACCCTGCTGCCGCAATGGCAGGCCGAGCAGGGCGCAGCCCTGGCCGCGCTGGCCCAGGGCTGGACGCAGCAGGCGCAGGACTACGAAATCTGGCTGGAAGGGCAGTGGGCCAACAACAAGAACGCCTGGGATGGCCGTCGGCTCCAGCGCGGCCATTGCCTGAAATGGCTGCAAACCTTGAAAGACTGGGCCGCCGCCCCCTTCCCCGATCTGGCCGGGGCCATGGCAACCGGGGCCACCCGCCTGCTTCCCGCCGGACTGGACGAAGCCCGCAAGGGCGACGTGGCGGTCGATTACCCTCCCCAAGCCGCCGCCCTGGAACAGTTGCTGGCCGATTTGGCCGCACTGCCCGCCACCGGCACCCGCCTGCGCCAGCACGCCGCCGCGCGGGTGCAGCAGCGCCTGCAATGGCTCAAAAGCCAGGCGGGCAGCTTCGGCTTTGCCGACATGCTCCAGCGCCTGGACGCGGCCCTGACCGGCCCCCAGGGCCAAGTGCTGCGCCAGCGCCTGCTGCAACAGTACCCGGCGGCGCTGCTGGACGAGTTTCAGGACACCTCGCCGCTGCAATACCGCCTGTTTGCCAGCATCTATCAGCCCGAACGCAACGCGGCGGACAGCGCCCTGCTGCTGATTGGCGACCCCAAGCAGTCGATCTACGGCTTTCGCGGGGCCGACATCTACAGCTATCTGCAAGCCCGCACGGCCACCGCCGGGCGGCACTACGTGCTGGATACCAACTACCGCTCCAGCACCGCCCTGGTCGCGGCCGTGAACCAGTGGTTCGCCCAGGCCGAACAGCGCTCCGGGCCGGGGGCGTTCCGCTTTCGGCAAAGCACGGCGGCCAACCCCCTGCCGTTCATCGCCGTGGCCGCCCAGGGCCGCAAGGAGCGCTTGCAGGCCCACGGCAAGGACGTGTCTGCCCTGCACCTGAACTGGCACGCTGCCTCTGAGCCGGTCAGCGGCCACGATCTGCAAACCCTGTTCGCCCAGGCCTGCGCCGAGCAACTGGCGCAGTGGCTGAACGACCCGTCCCTGGGCTTTGTCCAACCTGGTCGCGACCCGCAGCGCCTGCGCCCGGGCGACGTGGCCATCCTGGTGCGCAACCGCAATGAGGCCGCCGCCGTGCGCCGCCAACTGGCGCGGCGCCGGATTGCCTCGGTCTACCTGTCCGACCGCGAATCGGTCTTTGCCAGCGCCGAGGCGCAAGACCTGCTGTTCTGGCTCCAGGCCGTGGCCGAGCCGCTGAACACCCGGGCGTTACGGGCCGCCTTTGCCACGCGCCTGCTCGACCTGCCCCTGGCCGCCCTGCAGCAACTGGCGCAGGACGACACCCTGCTGGACGAACGCACCGAGCAACTGCGCACCCTGCACCATATCTGGCAGCGCCAGGGCGTGCTGGCCATGCTGCGCTCCAGCCTGCACCTGCTGGACTTGCCCGCACGGTGGCTGGCCCAGACGGGCGGCGAACGGCGGCTGACCAATGTGCTGCACCTGGGCGAACTGCTGCAACAGGCCAGCGCCGAGCTGGAAGGCGAGCAGGCGCTGATCCGCTGGCTGATGGCCGAAATCGCCCAGCCCGGCGGCGACGCCGAGGCGCAGACCGTGCGTCTGGAAAGCGATGCCGACCTGGTGCAGGTCATCACCATCCACAAAAGCAAGGGGCTGGAGTACCCGCTGGTCATGCTGCCCTTTGCCAGTGACTTCACGGCCAAGGAAAAACGCAACACCCCCTGGGTGCGCCGCCGCGACGGCAGCATTGCCCTGGAGGTGAGCGCCGACGATCTGGCCCAGGCCGAAGAAGAACGCCTGCGCGAAGACCTGCGCCTGTTCTACGTCGCCGCCACCCGCGCCCGCCACCTGCTCTGGCTGGGCCTGGGGCCGTTGAAAAAAGGCAACGGCAAAGCCTGCCAAAACGAGCGCAGCGCCAGCGGCTACCTGCTGGCGGGCGATGCCGCACACACTCCCGCGCAGTGGCAACACGCCTTGCAGGCATTCCAGGAATCTTGCCAAAACAGCCAGATAACGCTTATCCAGCAAGCGCCAGCAGCTACGCTTTTCGAGAGCCATGCCGCCGCCCCCGTGCTGCGCGAAGCGCCCCTCTACACCGGCCACTTCGACCGCAGTTGGGGCATTGCCAGTTTCTCCGCCCTGGTGCGCGACCTGGGGCAGGACACCGCCGCGCAGGAATCGCCTTCGCCCGACGAAGCCCTGCTGGCCCTGCGCCCCGCCGATGACGAGCAGGCCGCCACCGCAGCCGGTACGCCGCTGCCGCCGCCCGCCGCCCGCGCCGCGCCCGAAGCCGTCTGGCACCGCTTTCCCAAGGGGCCGCTGGTCGGCAACTTCCTGCACGACCAGTTGCAGTGGTGGGCAGACAACGGCTTTGCCCCCCTGACCGGCCCGCTGCACCAGGCGCTGCTGCGCCGCTGCGCCCGCGCCGGGTACCACCAGGGGCAGGCCGACGACGTGGCGCAGTGGCTCGCCGCCCTGGCGCAGTACCCGCTGCCGGAGGCCGACGCCAGCCTGCCGCGCCTCGCCACGCCGCTGACCGAAATGGAGTTCTGGCTGCCGCTGGCCCCGCTTTCCAGCGCCGATGTGGACGCCCTGTGCCGCCAGCACCTGCTGCCCGGCCACGATCGCCCCGCGCTGGTGCCGCGCCAATTGCACGGCATGGCCATGGGCTTTGCCGACCTGGTGTTTGCCCACGGCGGGCGCTACTGGGTGCTGGACTACAAGACCAACACCCTCGGCCCGGACGGCAGCGCCTACACCGCGCCGGCGCTGGCCGCCGCCATGCTGCACCACCGCTACGACGTGCAGGCCGCCCTCTACACCCTGGCCCTGCACCGCCTGCTGCGCGAGCGCCTGGGCGCGGCCTACGACCCGGCGCAGCACCTGGGCGGGGCGCTGTATTTCTTCGTGCGCGGGCTGGACGGCCAGGCCGTGCAGCACCTGCCCATCCCGCCCGCCCTGCTGGACGGGCTGGACGCCCTGATCACCGACGCCAAGGCCTGCGCATGAAGCACCACGATTCCCACACCCTCGACCTGTTTGCGCCGCAGGACGCCGCCCTGCCCCTGGCCGCGCAACTGCACGCCTGGCAGCAGGCGGGGCTGCTGCGCCAGCTGGACGTGGCGTGGATGCAGTTCGTCCACCAGCACGATGCCCACGCGCCGGACTGCGTGCTGCTGGCCAGCGCCCTGCTGGCGCACATGGAAGGGCGCGGCCATAGCTGCCTGCCGCTGCCCGAACTGGTGCAGGCCCCGCACACCCTGCTGGCCTGGGACAGCAGCACCCACGACGCACTGACCGCCCAATGGCGGCAACTGCCCGCCCGGCTGGACGGCTGGCTGCACGCCCTGCAACGCAGCCCCCTGGTGCGCGTGGCCGGGCGCGACGCCGACCTGGGCCAGCCCATGGTGCTGACCGGCATTGGCGACGATGGCACCCACGCCGCGCCCAGGCTGTACCTGCGCCGCTACTGGCATTACGAGCAGGCCGTGGCCCGGCACATCCTGCAACGCTGCGCGGTCGCGCAAACGCCCGATGCCGAAGGCATCCGCACCTGGCTGGAGCGCCTGTTCCCCGCTTCACCCACTTCGCCCGCCAGCGCTGGCGATACCGGCCACACCAGCGAACCCTGCGACTGGCAGAAGCTGGCCTGCGCCCTGGCCCTGCGCGGGCGGCTGACGCTGATCACCGGCGGCCCCGGCACCGGCAAGACCTACACCGCCGCCCGCCTGCTGGCGCTGCTGTTTGCCACCGCCGCCCAGCCCGAGCAGTTGCGCGTGGCCCTGGCCGCGCCCACGGGCAAGGCCGCCGCCCGCCTGAAGCAGGCCATCGACCAGGCGCTGCTGGGCCTGCAGGGCAGCGTCGGCCAGGCGCTGGACATCGCCGCCCTGGTCGAGCGCACCGGCGCGGCCCGCACGCTGCACAGCCTGCTCGGTTTGCAACCCGGCCAGGCCGGGCAGCCCAAGCCCCTGGAGGTGGACGTGCTGATCGTCGATGAAGCCTCGATGGTGCATCTGGCCATGATGGCCACGCTGCTGCAGGCGTTGCCCGCCCAGGCCCGCCTGATCGTCCTGGGCGACAAGGACCAGCTTGCCTCCGTCGAAGCCGGGGCCGTGCTGGGCGACCTGTGCCGCGATGCCGAAGGCGGCCACTACCGCCCGGACACCGTGGCCTTCGCCCAGGCCGCCGCCGGGCAGACCATCCCCGCCGCCCTGCACGACGGTGCAGGCAACCGCCTGGCGCAATGCACCGTCATGCTGCGCCACAGCCGCCGCTTCGGCGGGCCGATCGGGCAACTGGCCCAGGCCGTCAATCGCGGCGATGCGACAGCGGCCCAGCAGGTGCTGCAAAGCTGCACCGACGGCAGCCTGGCCTACCACGGCGGCTGCCGCATCGAAGCCGTCTGGCGCACCGCCCTGGCCGCGCACCAGCCCAGCTACCGGGACTACCTGCACGCCTTGCAGCAGGGGCCGGGGGACGATCACACCGCCTGGGTGAAAAAAGTTTTGCAAGCGTTCGAGCGCTTTCGCCTGCTGTGCGCCGTGCGCGAGGGCGACTGGGGCGTGGCCGGCCTGAACACCGCCATCGAGCGCGAACTCGTCGCCCGCAAGGTGCTGAAAAAAGACGGCCCCTGGTATGCGGGCCGCCCCGTCATGGTCACGCGCAACGACGCCGCGCTGGGCGTGTTCAACGGCGACATCGGCATCGCCCTGCCCAGCCCCGAGGGCGCCTTGCGCGTCTATTTCCTCGACGGCGAACAACTGCGCAGCGTCGGCGTCGCCCGGCTGGCGCAGGTGGAAACGGCCTTCGCCATGACGGTGCATAAAAGCCAGGGCTCCGAATTTGCCCACGCCGCCCTGGTGCTGCCCGCCCGCAGCGGCGGCGTCCTCGGGCGCGAGCTGGTCTACACCGGCATCACCCGCGCCAAGGCCCAGTGCACGGTGCTGACCCCGCACCCCGCCGTACTGGCCCAGGCGCTGGCCCGGCCCACGCAGCGGCACAGTGGCCTGCTCGAATTTCTTGAAAAAGAGAGCTTGTAGCGCCGGTATTCATTGGTTTTCAGATAGTTTTATCTTTGAAATTCAATAAATACCAGCGGTAAAAGCTCCTGAAAAATACCAAGCCATCTCTCTACAATGCGGGTTTTCCCCTCACGCAAAGGACTTCGCCCATGACCACGCTCCGCCCCCTGTTTGCCGCTGCAACCCTGCTGGCCGCCAGCTTCACCGCCTGGGCCGAAGCCCCCGTGCAGATCGACGCGCCCTGGGCGCGGGCCACCGTGGCCGGGCAGCAGGCCAGCGGCGCCTTCATGCGCCTGACCGCGCAGGAGCCGTTGCAACTGGTCGGCGTGACCACCCCCGTCGCCGCCGTGGCCGAAGTGCATGAAATGAAGATGGACGGCGACATGATGAAAATGCGGGCCATCCCCAGCCTGGAGCTGCCCGCCGGCCAGACCGTCGAACTTAAGCCCGGCGGCTACCACCTGATGTTCATGCAGCTCAAGGCGCCGCTGGAAGCGGGCAGCACCATCCCCGTCACCCTGCAATTCAAGAATGCCCAGGGCCAGACCCTGGAGCAACCCCTGCAAGTGCCCGTCAAGCCGCTGGCCCAGCCCGCCGGTGGCCACGCCATGCCGCAGCACGGCGCCCCGATGCAGCACAAAGCCGGTGGTATGCAGCATTGACTTGCATTAAGCTGCACGGATTGATCAGCAGGAGGCAGTTATGAGCGACGCAAAGGCTTTTGGCTTCGGCCAATTCATCCCCGGGTACGACTTTTTGCAGCAATTGAACAAGGCGGGCCAGGGCGCCGCGCTGCCGCCGTTCTCCAGCTGGGTCGCCCCCACCGTGAGCGTCGAGGAAATCGACAAGCGCATCGAAGAACTCAAGGCCGTGCAGTTCTGGCTGGAGCAAAACGGCAAGGCCCTGGCCGCCACCGTGCAGGCGCTGCAGGTGCAGAAAATGACGCTCTCCACCTTGAAGGGCATGAACGTCAACCTGCAGGACTTCGCCCAGGCCTTCGGCGCCGCCGCCCCTGCCGGCAACCTGTCCAACTGGCCCATGGGCGCAGCGCAAAAAAGCGCCCCCGGCCAGGCCGAAGCGCCGAAACCCCAGCCCGCTGCCGAAGCAGAAAAAGCGCCCGCCGCTGCCCCCCACCCCATGGCCGAACAGGCCCAGCAGTGGTGGGGAGCGCTGACCCAGCAGTTCCAGCAAATCGCCCACCAGGTGCTGCAGGACCCGGCGCAGAAGAACGCCATGGCCCAGGCCGCCAGCATGGCCAGCGACTTCACCAAGGCCGCTGCGCAAACCGCCAGCGAAATGATGCGCCAGGCCGTCGATCAGGCCACCAGCGCCGCCCAGGCAGCCGCCCAGGCCACGACCGCCGCCACTGCCGCAAAGAAACCTGCGGCCAAAAAACCGGCCGCCCAACCCAAGGCCGCCGAAAAGCCTGTCGCAAAAACGGCGGCCAAAGCAACCACGACCCGCCGCGCCACGGCCCAGCCGACCGCCAAGGCGGCGGCGCCAAAAACAACCCGCAGCGCCAAAAAAGCCTAGAAGGCGTTCAACCCGTTACTCCCGCGAAGGCGGGAGCGGCGCGGCAATGACAGCGCAAAGATCGCCAGCACGTTCTTTCAGGACGTGCTGGCGTCGCCTTTCTGCGCCCCGGCCTGCCGCTCGGCCAGATAGCGGGCAGTGGCATCCCGGGCCATGGCCACCGACCCCAGCACCTGGCCGCGCTCGTCTTTCACCACGGAAAAGCCCATGTCCACATACAGCTTGCGCCCGTCGGCGTGCAGGCTGCGCGTGGTGCGCACGGCGCCGGGGTGGCTGCAACGGCCCGTCTGCATGGCCCGGGCAAAACCCCGGTCGTGGCCGTCACGCAGGTGCATGGGGATGATGAGGTGGACGCTCTGCCCCAGCGCCTGCGCGGCAGTAAAGCCGAACAGGGTCTCTGCCGCCGGATTCCAGGCACGGATCGTGCCGGCGGTGTCGATAAAAATCAGCGCATCGCTCACGTCGCGCACGATGTGCTCCCAAACAGTGACAGACATCACAGGCCCCTTCCCTTCACGACAAAAAGATGCCCCCGGCACGCTGGGGGCCAGGTTCTACGCATCCGCCACATACACCTGGACTTGATCCCGCCCGGCCGCCTTGGCCTGGTACAGCGCCTGATCGGCCCAGCCCAGATGCTTCTCCAGGGCGTTGGCACTGTCCCAGGCCGTAATGGCGGCGACGCCGATACTGCAGGAGACGCGAATGCACGCGCCCAGCTCCAGTTCCATCGGCTGCCGGGCCAGTTGCGTACACAGGCGCCGGGCCACCTGCCGGGCCTGCTCGGCGCTGGTGCGCGGCAGCAGCACGGCAAATTCTTCCCCGCCCATGCGCCCCAGCATGTCTTCGGGGCGCAGCAGGTGCTGGGCCAGTTGCACGAACTGCTGCAGCACCCGGTCGCCGTTGGCGTGGCCGTACTGGTCGTTGATGCTTTTGAAGTGGTCCAGATCCAGCATCAGCACCGCCATGGGCTGGCCTTCGTCACGCATCCGGGCCAGGAGTTTCGTACCCCGCTCCAGCAGGGTGCGGCGGCTCCAGGCGCCGGTGAGCATGTCGTGATCGACCCATTGGCGCAACTGCTGCAGCGCCTGCTGGCGCAGGGCATAGGTACAGGCCACGGTCAGCGGGGCCAGCGACAGCAGGGCGATGCCCAGGCGCAGGGAGGTGATCTCGGCAACATGGCCCAGGCCAAAACCGAACGCTCCCAGGGAAATGCTGACCGTCTTCCACAGGCACACCACCAGGTTCAGCAGCACCGTGGGCCGCACCCCGTAGGCCATGGCGCACCAGACCATGGCGGGCACGGAAAAACCCAGCGAGCCAGGGCCGCCTACGGTCAGGGCGATGGTTTCGCTCAGAACCAGGGAAAGTATCGGCAGGACGTGGTAAGCGTCCATGGCTTTCCCCGGCAGCCACAGGCGCCAGCGCCAGGCATAGGGACGTGGCGCCGCCAGGAAGACGGGAATGAGCAGGATGAAGGCAGCAAACTCCGTCACCATCCAGGAGATGTAGGCCTGCGCCCAGGACAGGCCGAAAAAGTAATGGCCCAGCGGCCCGCCGAGCAGGGTGCTGACCCCGCCCGCCAGGCCGCAGCCGATCAGAAGATCCAGAATGGCCCGCGATTGGCGCAGCTCCAGCACCGCCCGGGGGCGGCGCACCAGGAACCACCAGCCGCCGAACACGCCCACTTCATTGGCCAGTGCGAATCCCAGCGACCACGGGAGGGAAGCCCCCGTCACCACGTCCGCCAGCACATAGGCCAGATACGCCAGCACCCAGGTGGAAGGCCGCCGCCCCCAGCGCGGATAGCGCACCAGCAGGCCCAGCAACACGGCATTGGCCGGCCAGAACGAAGCCAGATACCCCGCCGGGCGGGAGTAAATGCCCACCAGGGACAGCACCAGCACGCAGCCCACCACGAGCAACTGCCCCCGCCACAGCGGCTGCTGGTGCGGGGCCAGGATGGGGGCAGAAGCTGGAACGGGCATGATGCAAAAGCAGGGGTTTAGAACGTGTTTACGTTCTTACACCCCGCGTGCCCGATCGGTCTTGAACTGGGCGCGGAACGCGGCAAAGCGGCCCGCCTCCAGCGCATCGCGCACTTCCTGCATCAGGTTCAGGTAGTAGTGCAGGTTGTGGATGGTGGTCAGCATCGGCCCCAGCATTTCGCCGCAGCGGTCCAGATGGTGCAGGTAGGCACGGCTGAAGCCGCCGCGCCCGCCGTCCTGCCAGCTTATGCCCTCGACGCCTGCGCAGGCGTGGCAGGTGCAGGTCGGGTCCAGCGGCTGGCGGTCGGTTTTATGGCGGGCGTTGCGCAGTTTCAAGTCACCAAAGCGGGTGAACACCGTGCCGTTGCGGGCGTTGCGGGTGGGCATGACGCAATCGAACATATCCACGCCGCAGGCCACGCCCTCGACCAAGTCTTCGGGCGTGCCCACGCCCATCAGATAGCGCGGCTTGTGCGCTGGCAGGCGGTGCGGCGTGTGCGCCATGATTTGCAGCATTTCGTCCTTCGGCTCGCCCACGCTGACGCCGCCGATGGCGTAGCCGGGGAAGTCCATCGCCACCAGCGCATCCAGCGATTCCTGGCGCAGGTGCGGAAACATGCCACCCTGCACGATGCCGAACAGGGCGTTGGGGTTGCCCAGGCGGTGAAATTCTTCCTGGCTGCGCCTGGCCCAGCGCAGGCTCATTTCCATGCTCTTGCGGGCCTCGGCCTCGGTGGTCAGATGGCCGTTGGTTTCATACGGCGTGCATTCGTCCAGTTGCATGACGATGTCCGAGTTCAGCACGGTCTGAATCTGCATGCTCACTTCGGGCGACATGAACAGCTTGTCGCCATTGACCGGGCTTTGGAAATGCACGCCCTGCTCGGTAATCTTGCGCATCGCCCCCAGGCTCCAGACCTGGAAACCGCCCGAGTCGGTCAGGATGGGCTTGTGCCACTGCTCGAACCCGTGCAGGCCGCCAAAGCTTTGCATGATGTCCAGCCCGGGCCGCATCCACAGGTGGAAGGTGTTGCCCAGAATGATCTGCGCCCCCATGTCGTGCAGGCTGCGCGGCAGCACGCCCTTGACGGTGCCGTAGGTGCCCACAGGCATGAAGATGGGGGTTTGCACGACGCCGTGGTTCAGCGTCAGGCGGCCACGGCGGGCGTGGCTGGCGGGGTCGGAGGTCAACAGGTCGAATTGCAGCATAGGGGCGCCATTCTCCCAGAAGCGCTGGGCTCAGAACGTGTTTACGATCTCGGCGCGAAGGGGTGCAGGATGCGGATCGGGATGCACTGCTAGGCGCAAACCGCAGCCATAGCGGTGCTATGGCGAGGATTTGCAACGACGCAGAGCGCCCGAGGCCGCGACTGCACACCCGCGCGGAGATCGTAAACACGTTCTAAGGCCGCTGCGCCGCCCGGAACTGCTGTGGCGGCACCCCCAGCCAGTGGACGAAGGCGCGGCCAAAGCTTTTTTCGCTGGCAAAGCCGCAGGCCTGGGCAATGCGCTTGAGCGGCATGTCCGTGCGCAGCAGCAGGGCGCAGGCCTTTTGCCGGCGCACTTCATCTTTTAATTGCTGGAGCGACGTGCCGGCCTGCTGCAATTGCCGGTGCAGGCTGCGCGGGGCCAGGTGCAGCAACTCGGCCAGGCTTTCTGCCGTATGCCCGCAATAGGGGTGCGCGGCCAGCGCCTGGCGCACGCGCTGCACCAGGCTTTGGCTGGGGCGGTAGGGCCGCACCTGGATGGGCAGCGCCCGTTGCAGCATGGTGGTCAGGGCTGCCTCGTCGCGCACCAGCGGGGTGGTCAGCCAGGCGGCGGCAAAGCTCAGGCTGGCCACGGGCGCGGCAAACACCACCGGTGCCTGGAACAACACCTCGTACACCGCCGCATGGGCCGGTGCGGGAAAGGGGAAGCTGGCCTGCAGCAAGGGAATCGGGTGATCGACCCACCAGCAGGCCAGTCCGTGCAGATTGCGCAGCACCGACAGCAGGCAGAACTCCTGCATCGGCCCCAGCGGGCGCAGCGTGTGCAGCTCGATGCGGGCCACCTGGGCGTCGTGGCGCAGGTGCAGCTCGATGTCCTCGGTCAGCAGGTTGTGGTGGCGGCACCAGCGGGCCATGGCCAGCCCCAGGTTGGGGCTGCTGATGCTGGCACGGGCCAGCATGCCATAGCTGCCCCAGGGCAGGCGGCGGGAGAACCAGCCCAGGGCCTCGTCGTCCAGCTCGCGCATGGCGTGGGCGCACAGCAGCTCCATTTGCAGCGCGGTGATGCGGGCATGGCGGTGCTGCACCGCAGTTGGCGCAATTTGTGCCGCTGCCAGGGCGCTGGCGGGCGATAGCCCGCGCTGCTGGTAGGCCTGCACCACGGCCTGGACAAAGGCCATCGGTGTCAGTGCAGGATGGGGGGCACCCAGCCCGGCAGGGACGACGTGGGCCGCAGGAACCGGGGCGGTGGGCCGTGCAGGGGGCGCGTAAGGGACTTCCATAGGTGGCAATTATTGCAACCTTGCTGGCCCCATCTGCGCGGGGCTTACCCGTATTCTGGACCATCACACCATGCGGAAGGCACCGGGCTGCCGTGCCGTCCGCCGCAGAAAACCAGGAGAACTGCCGTGCCTGCCCCGTTTGCCCCCTTGACCGCCAGCCATGCCCGTGGCGCGACCGATACCCCGCTGATCGAAGCGACGATCGGCGATTTTTTCGCCGACATGGCCCGCCGCCAGGGCGAGCGTGAGGCCCTGATCAGCCGCCACCAGGGCTTGCGCTACACCTATGCCGGTCTGCACAAGGCGGTGCGCCAGCTGGCCAGCGCCTTGTTGCAATCGGGTCTGGAAAAGGGCGACCGGGTGGGCATCTGGTCGCACAACAATGCCGAATGGGTGCTGATGCAGCTGGCCACGGCGCAGGTCGGCATCGTGCTGGTGAACATCAACCCGGCTTACCGCACCGCCGAGGTGGAATACGCCCTGAACAAGGTCGGCTGCAAGGCGCTGGTGACCATGGCGCAATTCAAGACCAGCGACTACCTGGGCATGCTGCGCGAGCTGGCCCCGGAATTGGGCCGCTGCATGCCCGGCATGCTGGCGGCCAAGCGCCTGCCCAGCCTGCGCACGGTGGTGTGGATTGATGTGGCCGGGCAAGGGGCGAACCAGCCGGGCATGCTGCGTTTTTCCGACTGGCTGGCCAAGGGCCAGGCCGACGATCCGCAGGTCGATGCCGTGGCCGCCACGCTCAAGAACACCGACCCGATCAACATCCAGTTCACCAGCGGCACCACGGGGTTCCCGAAGGGCGCGACGCTGACGCACCGCAACATTTTGAACAACGGCTTTTTCATTGGCGAGTGCATGAAGCTGACGGCGGCTGACCGCCTGTGCATTCCCGTGCCGCTGTACCACTGCTTTGGCATGGTGCTGGGCAACCTGGCCTGCTTTACCCACGGCAGCACCGTTGTTTACCCGAACGACGGGTTTGACCCGCTCACCGTGCTGGAGACGGTGCAGGCCGAAAAATGCACCGGCCTGCACGGCGTGCCCACCATGTTCATCGCCGAGCTGGACCACCCGCGCTTCAAAGAGTTTGACCTGTCCAGCCTGCGCACCGGCATCATGGCCGGCAGCCCCTGCCCGATCGAGGTGATGAAGCGCGTGCAGGCCGACATGCACATGACCGAGGTGACCATTGCCTACGGCATGACCGAAACCAGCCCGGTGAGCTGCCAAAGCTCCACCGACACGCCGCTGGACAAGCGCGTCTCCACCGTCGGCCTGGTGCAGCCGCACCTGGAGGTGAAGATCGTCGATCCCGACACTGGCGCCACCGTGCCGCCGGGCACCACCGGCGAGCTGTGTACCAAGGGCTATTCCGTCATGCACGGCTATTGGGGCGATGCCGAAAAAACCCGCGAAGCCATCGACGACGAGGGCTTCATGCATACCGGCGATCTGGCGGTGATGGACGCACAGGGCTATGTGAACATCGTTGGGCGCATCAAGGACATGGTGATTCGGGGTGGCGAGAACCTCTACCCGCGCGAGATCGAAGAATTTCTCTACCGCCACCCCCAGGTGCAGGACGTGCAGGTGGTCGGTGTGCCCGACAGCCGCTACGGCGAGGAGCTGTGCGCCTGGATCATCGCCAAGCCCGGCCAGAGCGTGACCGAGGACGACATCCGCACCTTCTGCAAAGGCCAGATTGCCCACTACAAAGTGCCGCGCTACATCCGCTTTGTCGAGGCCTTTCCGATGACAGTCACCGGCAAGATCCAGAAATTCAAAATCCGCGAAACCATGATGGAACAGCTGCAGTTGC
>JAHRXD010000018.1 GCA_019104825.1 Comamonas sp. | reverse complement strand
TTTGCCATGCTTGATTTAGGTCTGTCCAAAATGGCGCTGATCGGCGCCGTGGCGCTGATCGTCATCGGCCCGGAAAAGCTGCCGCGCGTGGCCCGCACCGTCGGCTCCCTGCTCGGACGGGCGCAGCGCTACGTCGCGGATGTCAAGGCGGAAGTCAATCGCTCCATGGAGCTGGACGAGCTGCGCAAGATGAAGGAATCGGTCGAATCGGCCGCGCGGGACGTGCAGTCCTCCGTGCAATCGACCGCCGCCGAGCTGGAAAAAGACCTGGGCAGCGTCGGCACCGAATTGAAGAATCTGGAGCGCGACCACGCGGAAGACACCAGCGGGGAGCTGTGGCGCAGCACCCTGGATGCCGCCAGCCAGGTGGTGCCCGCCTACCGGCATCCGGGCAAGAATTTCCGCCTCAAGCGCGGCGCCGTGCCGCGCTGGTACAAAACGCGCCAGGGCGGGCTGCGCACCCACGTCCAGTCGGGCGCGGCCCGGGTGGCGCGGTTTCGCCCGAAGAAGCGCTAACTGAATAAAGCGCAGCGCTGACTGAAAACAATGTCCTCCACACCTCCTACTGAAGACGAACTGGCCGGTACCGAACAACCCTTCGTCCAGCACCTTATCGAACTGCGCGACCGGCTGCTCTACAGCGTCTACGGCGTGGCGCTGGCCGTGATCGTGCTGGCCATCTGGCCCGGCCCCAACGGGCTGATCGACCTGATCGCCCAGCCCATCCGGGCGCACATGCCGCCGGACGCCAAGCTGATTGCCGTGGGCGTGTTCTCGCCGTTTTTCGTGCCTTTGAAGGTGCTGATGATGGTCGGCGTGCTGGCCGTGCTGCCGTGGATCATGTACCAGCTGTGGGCTTTTGTTGCCCCGGGCCTGTACAGCCACGAAAAGCGCTTTGCCATGCCGCTGATCGTTTTTGGCAGCCTGCTGGCGTACCTGGGCATTGCCTTCGTGCAGTTTTTCGTGCTGGACAAGATGTTTGCCTTCATCCAGGGCTTCACCCCGGCCAGCGTGGCGGCCACGCCGGACATTGCCTCGTATGTGGAGGCGATTCTGTCGCTCTACCTGGCGTTCGGCCTGGCGTTTCAGGTGCCCATCGTGGTGATGCTGCTGGTGCGCTTCGGCCTGGTCGAGATCGCCAAGCTCAAGAGCTTTCGCGGCTACTTCATCGTGGTGGCCTTCATCATCGCCGCCATCGTCACCCCGCCGGACGTGATCTCGCAACTGGCTCTGGCCGTGCCCATGTGTCTGCTGTACGAAGTCGGCATCATTGCCGCCGGGTGGTTTGCCAAGACCAAGCCCGCCGAAGATGGTGAAGCAACGCCATAAGGGTTGCTTGATAAAAAGTAGCTTCTTCCGCTGATATGCAAAGGGTTTCAGGGTTTAAATATCCTGAAACCCTTTTTTCATCAGCGCTGCAAGCTATTGTTTTGTTCGCGCTGGGCACTGGGGCGGGTCAGCGGCGTGACTTGCAGCGCCTGGGCCTGTCCCCCGCGCATGACCTGCACCGCATAGCTTTGCCCCGGGCGCAGCGCAGCCACGGTACTCATCAGCTCGGCCACGGTGCGCGTGGGCTGGCCGTGGACGCTCAACACCACGTCGCCGGGCTGCATCCCCGCTTGCGCTGCCGGCCCGGCCTGCAGCACGCCGGTGATGATGACGCCGCTGCCCGGCGGCACGCCAAAGGTCTGCGCCAGTTCGGGCGACAGTTCGCCCGGCTCCACGCCGATCCAGCCGCGCGTGACCCGGCCCTCGCGCACGATGCCGTCCAGCACCATCTTCGTGGTCGAGACGGGAATGGCAAAGCCGATGCCCATGCTGCCGACCGAGCGCGAATAAATCGCCGTGTTGATGCCCAGCAGGTGGCCGTTGATGTCCACCAGGGCGCCGCCGGAATTGCCGGGATTGATGGCCGCGTCGGTCTGGATGAAGTTCTCGAAGGTGTTGATGCCCAGGTGGTTGCGCCCCAGGGCGCTGATGATGCCGCTGGTCACCGTCTGGCCCACGCCGAACGGGTTGCCGATGGCCAGCACCTGATCGCCCACGGCAATGTGGTCGGAATTGCCCAGGACGATGACGGGCAGCTCCGGCAGTGCGATCTTGAGGACTGCCAGGTCGGATTCGGGGTCGGTGCCGATCACCTGGGCGCTGGTGCGCCGGCCATCGGTCAGGCTCACCTCGATCTCGTCGGCGCCCTGCACGACGTGGTTGTTCGTCAGGATGTAGCCGTCGCTGCTGACGATCACGCCGCTGCCCAGCCCGGTTTTCTGCTGCGTGCCCAGGTCGCCGAAGAAGAACTGGAACCACGGGTCATTGGCCCGGGGGTGGCGCACCGCCTGGCTGGTGGTGATGCTCACCACGGCAGGCATGGCCGCCTGGGCGGCGTGGCTCAGGCTGCCGGCCACCGGCTCGGTGTGCGGGGCAGAGGGGGCTTGCAGCAGCACCAGCCCGGTATCGCCAAAGGGCTGGCCGCGTTGCAGCCAGGTCGGTTGCAGGGTGGCCACGACAAAATACACCGCGAGGAGCACCGTCACGGTCTGGGCAAAAAGAAGCCAGTAGCGTTTCATACAAAAAAAGTGCGGATAAAGGCGCATTGTCCGCGATGGCCCCTGCCCCCGTGTCCTTCTTGGGCACAGGTATAGGCACAATCACGCCATGCAGATTTCTTGTGAACAACTGCTGCAACAGTGCGATGGCCTGTTGCAGCCCGAACGCTTCAAGGACTACGGCCCCAATGGCCTGCAAGTGCAGGGCAGGGCACAGGTGCGCCGCATCGTCAGCGGCGTCACGGCCAGCCGGGCCCTGATCGAAGCGGCCATTGCCGACGGGGCCGATGCCATCCTCGTCCACCACGGCCTGTTCTGGCGCGGCATGGACGGGCGCGTCACCGGCTGGCTCAAGGAGCGCCTGCGCCTTCTGCTGGCGCATGACATCAACCTGATTGCCTACCACCTGCCGCTGGACGCCCACCCCACGCTGGGCAACAACGCCCAACTGGGCCAACGCCTGGGGGTGGTGGCCGATGCCAGCTTTGGCGAGCAGGATCTGGGCGCGATCGGGCCGTGCCGATTTGCCAGTCCGCAGGCATTGGTCGATCAGGTGGAAAACGCCCTGGGCCGCAGCGCCACCTGGATCAGCGGCGCCCCCGACCAGCCGATTACCCGCCTAGCCTGGTGCAGCGGCGGGGCGCAGGGCTTCTTTGAAGCCGCGCTGGCCGCAGGCGCCCAGGCCTTCATCACGGGCGAGATTTCCGAACCCCAGGCGCACCTGGCCCGCGAAATGGGCGCCACCTTCATCGCCGCCGGCCACCATGCCACCGAGCGCTATGGCGTGGCCGCCCTGGGCGAGCATCTGGCGCAAACGCTGGGCATCGCGCACCGTTTCATTGACATTGCCAACCCGGCGTAAGCCCCATGCACCGACCCCTCGCCCAAAAAACCTTTGCCCCCTTTGCCATCACCCAGGGCGATGCTGCCGGCATTGGCCCGGAGATCATCGCCAAAGCCTTTCGTGACCATGCCGAAGCATTGCGCGGCTGCTTTGCCGTGGGCGACGTGGCCACGCTGCGCCGTGCCGCCCAAGTGATTGCCGGCCCCGGCCAGGGCCTGCTGCCCGTGGCCGAGATCGCCGCGCCGCAGGATGCCTGGCGGGTGCCGACGCGCTGCCTGCCCGTGCTGCCCTTGCCGGGCCTGCCGCCGCCGCCCGCCTGGGGGCAGATCAGCGCCGCTGCAGGGGCGGCCGCTGCGCAGTGCGTGCAGTGGGC
>JAHRXD010000280.1 GCA_019104825.1 Comamonas sp. | reverse complement strand
GCCTTTGCCCACGCCAGCGGCATTCACCAGGACGGTGTACTCAAGGCGCGGGACACCTACGAAATCCTGCGGGCCGAGGACGTGGGCTGGGCCGCCAACAAGATCGTGCTGGGCAAGCTCTCCGGGCGCAATGCCTTCAAGCAGCGCCTGCATGAGCTGGGCGTGGAGCTGGACAGCGAAGCGGCCATCAACACCGCCTTTGCCGGTTTCAAGGAGCTTGCCGACCGCAAGAGCGAGATTTTCGACGAGGACATCCTGGCCCTGGTGCAGATGGAAGGCGCGAAAACGCCGGACGACCTCTTTGCCTTCGTCTCCCTCTCCCAGCACAGCGAAACCGGCGAGCCTTCGCACGCCGAAGTGGTGTTCCAGCACGCGGGTCGGGAGGTGAAAGCCTGCGCCCAGGGCAACGGCCCGGTCGATGCCTGCTTCAAGGCCATCGAAAGCCAGGTCAACAGCGGTGCGGAAATGCTGCTGTTTTCCATCAACGCCATCAGCGGCTCCACCGAAAGCCAGGGCGAGGTCACGGTGCGCCTGCAGCGGGCGGGCCGCGTGGTCAATGGCGTGGGGGCCGACCCGGACATCGTCGTCGCCTCGGCCCGGGGCTATCTGAATGCGCTCAATCGTCTGTATACCCAGTCGGATTTTGTTGTAGCGCAGGATGGCGCAGCCATATAATTTTTCCTTTTGTAAGAACCTGTTCAGAATCTCGATTATTTCTCCCCGCTTTTCTAGCGTCACACCCGCGTAGGCGGGTGTCCAGTGACGGCGTTGGCGATGGACGCAACAATGATTGCGGTAAGGCCGTTGCTGGATTCCTGCCTGCGCGGGAATGACGGCGGGATGAACAGGTTCTAAGAACGCATTGCCAATGGTTGCAGCGTGTCTGTAATGCGGCGCTGCGGGTAACGGTCATCAGGGCAAGGTCTGTAGGTTCAGGGTCAGGGAGCGTGGTGATGGGGAATGCCAAGGTTTTTTGGGGGCGGCTGGTTCGTGCCGCTTCGGTGGTGGTGTTGGGGGCCGCGCTGGCCGTGCCGGTAGCCCATGCGGGCAAGGCCAATACCGGCAAGTCGGGCAAACCGGCGGCAACGGCTGCCAAGAAGGCTCCGGCCAAGAAAACCGTCGCCAAGGCGGCGCCGGCCCGCAAGGTGGGGGCCAGGAAGGCGGCCCCCGTGCGCAGCAGCAAAACTGCCGCTGCCAGGAAAAAGACCGCTGCCAAGGCCGCCGTCGCTGCTGCTGCGGTGGCGCCGCGCCTGTCCTTCGGGCAGCTGGCCGGACTGCACCAGGTGCATGATCCCCTGGCCCTGGAGTCCAGCGTGGCCCTGGTGATGGACCAGGACACCAAGGAGGTGCTGCTCAGCAAGAACGAGCAGGTGGTGCTGCCGATTGCCTCCATCTCCAAACTCATGACCGGGCTGGTGGTGGCCAATGCCCAGCTGCCGATGGATGAACTCATCACCATCACCCAGGCGGATGTGGATACCGTCAAGCGCAGCAGCTCCCGCCTGCAAGTGGGCACGACGCTGTCGCGCCGCGAACTGCTGCATCTGGCGCTGATGTCCAGCGAAAACCGCGCGGCCCACGCGCTGGGACGGACTTACCCGGGCGGCATGGATGCCTTTGTCGAGCAAATGAATTTCAAGGCCAAGCTGCTGGGTATGACGGCCACGCGCTTTGTCGAGCCGACGGGCCTGTCCAGCAGCAACCAGTCCAGCGCCCGCGATCTGGCCACGCTGGTGAACGTGGCGCACGCCGAGCCGCTGCTGCGCTCGTTTTCCACCTGGCCCAGCGCCGAGGTCGAGGTGGGCAAGCGCACCCTGCAGTTCAACAACACCAACCGTCTGGTCAAGAGCGACGATTGGGAGATCGGCCTGCAAAAGACCGGCTACATCTCCGAGGCCGGGCGCTGCCTGGTGATGCAGGCCGAGGTGGCCGGGCGCAACCTGATCATGGTGTTCCTGGATTCGGTCGGCAAATACAGCCGCCTGGGCGATGCCCAGCGTGTGCGCCAGTGGGTCGAGGCCGGGGCGGGCCACTCCTGAACAAAGTTGTAAAAAAGAGAGCTGCTTGCGCTTTCTTCATCGGGATTTCAGGGTTAAATCACCTTGAAATCATTGAAGATAAAGCGCAAGCAGCTCTTTTTTTATTGTTTGATAATCAAGCGCGTTTTTGTCCCGGCGTCGCCCGTGCGACAAAAACGCCTTTTCCAGTCACCCATAGGACAGACCATGGACAACCCGATTCTTACGATCGAGGAACGCGAGGCGATTACCGCCGGGCGTTGGTTCTCGACCCTCTCTCCCACCTTAACACCCGACATATTGCGATGTGCCTACGTCAAACGCTTCAAAGATGGTGCCCTGATCTGCGCCCGGGGCGAAGCCCCCGAGGAGTGGATCGCCTGTGCCAAGGGGGCGGTGCGTGTCAGTTCCACATCCATTTCGGGCAAGCAGATCACGCTGACCTATGTGGAGCCGGGCGTGTGGTTCGGCGAGGTTTCCATCTTCGATGGCGACCGGCGCACCCACGATGCCTATGCCCACGGCGCCACCACGCT
>JAHRXD010000268.1 GCA_019104825.1 Comamonas sp. | reverse complement strand
TGGTCTGCGCGGCGTTCAACGCCGACTTCGACGGTGACCAGATGGCCGTCCACGTCCCCCTGTCGGTGGAAGCGCAGATGGAAGCGCGGGCGCTGATGCTGGCCTCGAACAACGTGCTGTTCCCGGCTTCGGGCGAACCCTCCATCGTGCCCTCGCAGGACGTGGTGCTGGGCCTTTACCACGCCACCCGCGACAAGATCAACGGCAAGGGCGAAGGCATGGTCTTCACCGACGTGGCCGAAGTGCAACGCGCCCTGGACGCGGGCGAGGTCGAGCTGCATACCCGGATCAGCGTGCGCCTGACCGAGTGGGTCAAGGACAAGGTCACGCGCGAGTTCGTGGCGCAGACCGCCCTGGTCGATACCACCGTGGGCCGTGCGCTGCTGTCGGAAATCCTGCCCAGGGGCCTGGCGTTCAGCAACCTGAACAAGGCGCTGAAGAAGAAGGAAATCTCCAAGCTGATCAACGCCTCGTTCCGCCAGTGCGGTCTGAAGGACACCGTGGTGTTTGCCGACAAGCTGCTGCAAAACGGCTTCCGTCTGGCGACCCGCGCCGGTTTCTCCGTGGCCATCGACGACATGCTGGTGCCGCCGCAGAAGACCGACATCCTGGCCCGCGCCGAAGCCGAGGTCAAAGAGATCGAGCAGCAGTACGTCTCCGGTCTGGTGACGGCGGGCGAGCGCTACAACAAGGTGGTGGACATCTGGGGCAAGGCCGGCGACGACGTGTCCAAGGTGATGATGGACCAGCTCAAGGTGCAGAAAACCACCGACCGCCACGGCAAGGAAGTCGATCAGGAATCGTTCAACGCCATCTACATGATGGCCGACTCGGGCGCTCGGGGTTCTGCCGCGCAGATTCGCCAGCTGGCCGGTATGCGGGGCCTGATGGCCAAGCCCGACGGCTCGATCATCGAGACGCCCATTACCGCGAACTTCCGCGAGGGGCTGAACGTGTTGCAGTACTTCATCTCCACCCACGGTGCGCGTAAGGGTCTGGCCGACACGGCGCTCAAGACCGCCAACTCGGGTTACCTGACGCGCCGTCTGGTGGACGTGACGCAGGATCTGGTCGTGACCGAAAACGACTGCGGCACCTCCAACGGCACCGTGATGCGGGCCATTGTCGAGGGCGGCGAGGTGATCGAATCCCTGCGCGACCGCGTGCTGGGCCGCACCACCGCCGAAGACCTGCTGCACCCGGAAAACCAGGAGCTGCTGCTGCCTGCCGGCACCCTGCTGAGCGAGTTCATCCTCGACGAGCTGGAAGCCCAGGGCGTGGACGAAATCAAGGTGCGCACCGCGCTGACCTGCGAAACCCGCTATGGCCTGTGCGCCAAGTGCTATGGCCGCGACCTGGGTCGTGGCGGTCTGGTGAACCTGGGCGAAGCCGTGGGCGTGATCGCCGCGCAGTCCATCGGCGAACCCGGCACGCAGCTGACCATGCGGACCTTCCACATCGGCGGTGCGGCTTCGCGTGCGGCCGTGGCCTCCAGCGTGGAAGCCAAGTCCAACGGCGTGATCGGCTTCAACGCCACCATGCGCTACGTGACCAACACCAAGGGCGAGCTGGTGGTGATTTCGCGTTCCGGCGAGATCGTCATTTCCGACAATGGCCGCGAGCGCGAACGCCACAAGGTGCCTTACGGCGCTGTGCTGACGGTCAAGCCCGACGAGGCCATCAAGGCCGGCACCATCCTGGCCCAGTGGGATCCGCTGACCCGCCCCATCATCACCGAGTACGCCGGTACGGCCAAGTTCGAGAACATCGAAGAAGGTCTGACCGTGGCCAAGCAGGTGGACGATGTGACCGGCCTGTCGACCCTGGTGGTGATCGACCCGAAACGCCGTGGCTCGGCCAAGGTGGTGCGCCCGCTGGTGCGCCTGATCGACGCCGACGGCCAGGAAGTGAAGATTCCCGGCACCGAGCTGCCTGTGGCCATCGGCTTCCAGGTCGGCGCCCTGATCCAGGTGCGCGACGGCCAGGAAGTCGGCCCCGGCGAAGTGCTGGCCCGTATCCCCGTGGAAGGCCAGAAGACCCGCGACATTACCGGCGGTCTGCCCCGCGTGGCCGAACTGTTCGAAGCCCGCACGCCCAAGGACAAGGGCACGCTGGCCGAGCAGACCGGCACGGTGTCCTTCGGCAAGGAAACCAAGGGCAAGGTGCGCTTGCAGATCACCGACCCGGACGGCCACGTCTGGGAAGAGCTGATCCCCAAGGAAAAGAACATCCTGGTGCACGAAGGCCAGGTGGTGAACAAGGGCGAACTGGTGGTGGACGGCCCGGCCGACCCGCAGGACATCCTGCGCCTGCTGGGCATCGAGGAACTGGCCCGCTACATCGTCGACGAAGTGCAGGACGTGTACCGCTTGCAAGGCGTGAAGATCAACGACAAGCACATCGAGGTGATCGTGCGCCAGATGCTGCGCCGCGTGATCGTGGAGAACCCGGGCGAAACCGGCTACATCCAGGGCGAGCAGGTCGAGCGTTCGGAAATCCTCAACACCAACGAGGCCGCGCAGCGCGAGGGCAAGCTCCCGGCGACCTACTCCAACATCCTGCTGGGGATTACCAAGGCGTCGCTGTCTACCGACAGCTTCATCTCGGCCGCTTCCATCCAGGAAACCACCCGCGTGCTGACCGAGGCGGCCATCATGGGCAAGCGCGATGAGCTGCGTGGCCTGAAGGAGAACGTCATCGTCGGTCGCCTGATCCCCGCCGGTACCGGTCTGGCCTACCACCAGGCCCGCAAGGCCAAGGACCAGATGGACGAGGCCGAGCGCCGCGCCATCGCCGAAGCCGAGGAGGCCGAACTGGCTGCTGCCGTGTCGGCAGACGATGTGCAGGACGCGGCTGAATAAGCCCGCTTGAGCTGCTTACATTGCAGCTTTTGGCACCCCCGGTAGGTTTGCGCTTGCCGGGGGTGTTTGTTTTTTCTTTGCCGTTCGCTTTCAAGCTATCAAATAAGATGCTTGTACTGCTGATATTCAAAAGGTTTTAGATAGAAATCATTCTGAAATCCTTTTTTTATCGTCGGTAGCAGCTATTTTTATTCATGAATCCTTCTTCTCCCCCCGCCAAAGGCCCGGCCTTGCACCAGCAACTGCTGCTGGTGGCCCAGGCGCTGCAACAGGTGCAGGCCGGGCAATCGACCACCACGGTGCTGGAACACACCGCCCCCGCCGCCCGTGCCGGGGTGCAGGCGCTGCTGTTCCAGGTGCTGCGCTTTTTGGGGCGGGCCCAGGCGCTGCGGGCGCAACTGGCGCCCAAGGCGCCGGCGGGCAAGGCCGATGCGCTGCTGTGTACGGCCCTGGCGCTGTTGTGGGATGCGGCGCAGGCGCCGTACACCGCCTTCACCCTGGTCAATCAGACCGTGCAGGCCGCCCGCGTGGGCGGGATGGAGCGCCAGGCCGGATTCATCAACGCCTGCCTGCGCCGCTTCCTGCGCGAGCAGGACGCCCTGATCGCCGCCACCGATACCGATGCGCAGGCCCGCTACAACCATCCCCATTGGTGGATCAAAAAATTACAGGAGCAGTACCCGAACGATTGGGAACGCATCCTGAATGAAAACAACCGCCATGCGCCAATGGCCCTGCGGGTGCAGCTACAAAAAATAAGCCAGGCAGACTATCTTGCCCTGCTGGCGCAGGCCGGGATGGCCGCCCGCCCGTTTGGCCCGCAAGGGATCGAACTGGGCCAGCCGCAGCCGGTACAGGTGCTGCCGGGCTTCGCCCAGGGGCTGGTCTCGGTGCAGGATGGCGCGGCCCAACTCGCCGCGCCCCTGCTGTTGCAGGACTGGCAGGTTCCCCCCGGCGCAAACATCCTGGATGCCTGCGCCGCCCCGGGCGGTAAAACGGCGCATCTGCTGGAGCTGCTCCCGCCCGGACAGGCCCAGGTGCTGGCGCTGGAGGTGGACGCCCGGCGCAGCCAGCGTATCCACCAGACGCTGGAGCGGCTGAACCTGTCCGCCCAGGTGATCGTGGCCGATGCCGCCGAGCCGGCCCGGTGGCTGCCCCGCCCGGGGATGCAGTTCGATGCCATCCTGCTGGATGCGCCTTGCTCGGCCTCGGGCATCGTGCGCCGCCACCCGGACGTGCGCTGGCTGCGCCGCCACAGTGACATTGCGCAACTGGCGGCCCTGCAGGCGCGGCTGCTGGACGTGTTGTGGGCGCAGCTCAAGCCCGGTGGCCGGATGGTGTATTGCACCTGCTCGGTGTTCCATGAAGAAGGGCAGGGACAAATCGAGGCGTTTGTTGCACGCAACAAAACGGTGGATTGGCAGCCTTCTCCCGGACATTTGCTGCCTGGCGCCGGTACGGTGGCGGACAATCCGGCCGGTGACCATGATGGATTCTTCTACGCCCTGCTGCTTAAAAAAGCCTAGCGCCAGCGCTGCCCACCAACCCCATCGTCGCCGCCTGCTGGTGGCGCTGGGGTATTGCAGCGTGGGCGCCCTGGCGGCCTGGACGCCTATGGCGCAGGCCGAGGAAGCTGTCGATATCCCTGTTACCGCGCTGGAGGCTGAAACAGCCTTGCGCCTGGACGGCGGCGTGCTTCTGCAGCAGGAGTCGGGCGACTTGCTGCTCAGTACCGACGTGCAGTGGCAACTGCCCGTGGCCGTCGAGCAGGCTCTGCGCAAAGGGGTGGCGGTGCATTTCATCGCTGATGTGCGCCTGCTGCGCAAGCGCTGGTACTGGAGCGACCAGCTCTTGCTGTCCGCCACCCGCTATTACCGCCTGAGCTACCAGGTTCTGACCCACCGCTGGCGCCTGCACCAGGGCAGCCATCCGTTCAATGGCCTGGGGCTGCGGGCCGAGGCCCTGGGCAGTTCGTATGCCAGTCTGGAAGATGCCGTGCAGGCGTTGCAGCACTGGGTGCGCTGGCGCATCGGGGCGCTGCCGGCGCTGCCGGCGCAGGGGCCGGTGGTCTTGCAACTGCGCTTTCGCATCGACCTGTCGCAACTGCCCAAGCCCCTGCAAATCGGGGTTTTCGGGCGCTCCGACTGGAATTTGCTGGTGCAGCAGGAGCAACCCTTTGCCCTGGAGCAGTTGTGACCGAAGCGCAGGAGCATGATGAGCGGCGGGCCCAGCGGCTGCGCAAGTCCGCCCGCTGGATTCTGGGCATAGGCTCTGCCGTGATGGCGGCCCTGGGGCTGGTGCTGCTCTTTTTGCTGACCCTGGCAACGAACAACCGGCAGCTTTACGAGGACTACTACGTCTGGCTCTTCGGGCTGAACGTGCTGGTGGCCGGCCTGTTGTTTGCCGTGCTGCTGTGGATGGCGATGCGGCTGCTGCTGCGCTGGCGCCAGCGCAAGTTCGGCAGCCGCTTGCTGCTAAAGCTGGCCACGATCTTTGCCCTGGTGGGGGTGCTGCCGGGGGCGCTGATTTACGTGGTGTCCTACCAGTTCGTCTCCCGCTCCATCGAAAGCTGGTTCGACATCAAGGTCGAAGGGGCGCTCACCGCCGGTGTGAACCTGGCCAGCGTCACCCTCGATGCCATGGCCAACGACATGGCCAACAACACCCGCAACGCCAGCGCCCAGCTGGCCGATGTCTCGGACGCCGGTGCGGGACTGGTGCTGGAGCGGATGCGTGACCAGCTCGGTGCCTCCGATCTGGTGCTCTGGAACAGTGCCGGGGTGGTCGTTGCCGCAGCGGGTGCGTCGTTGCTGGAGCTGGCCCCGGAGCGCCCCAGCGCCCAGGTGCTGCGCACCCTGCGGGCCAGTCAGCGCCCGGTGACCACCATCGAAGGCCTGGATGACGACTTCGGGGTCGGGGGCACCGTCGATCTCAGTCAGGTGCGGGTGCGCGTCCTGGTCACCGTGCCGAATGCCCGCTTGGGCCTGCTGGCGGACAACCGCTTCCTGCAAGCCACCATTGCCTTGCCCGCCCCTCTGGTCAGCAACGCCTTGGCCGTGCAGGAAGCCCACCGCGAATACCAGGAGCGCTCGCTGGCCCGCCAGGGCCTGCGGCGCATGTATATCGGCACCCTGACCTTGAGCCTGTTCCTGGCCGTGTTTGGCGCCGTGCTGCTGGCGGTATTGTTCGGCAACCATCTGGCCCAGCCCTTGCTGCTGCTGGCCCAGGGCGTGCGGGACGTGGCCCGGGGCGATCTGACGCCCAAGGCCGTCTCCCTGGCGCGGGACGAGGTCGGCGGGCTGACCCGCTCTTTTGCGCTCATGACCCAGCAGCTCCTGGAGGCGCGTACCGCGGTCGATCGCGGGGTGGAGGAAATCCAGGCGGCCCGTACCAATTTGCAGACCATTCTGGACAACCTGACGGCCGGGGTGCTGGTGCTGGACGCCCGGTGGCGGATCGTCATCGGCAACCCGGGCGCAGCCCATATCCTGCGTTGCAACCTGTCGGCCCATTGCGGTCAGCAACTGGGGCAGATGCCTGCCCTGGCCGGTTTTGCCGCCATGGTCGAGGAGCAGTTTGCGCAGTTTCTGGAAGCCCGCCAGGCGGGCGTCGCCCATCCACGCTGGCAGCAGGTGTTCGAATTTCTGGCCCAGCCGCTGGCAGCCGAGGCGGCAGGCGAGGTGCCGCAGGACAAAATCACCCTGGTCGTGCGCGGGGCGCTGCTGCCCCACGATCAGCGGCTGGTGGTGTTTGACGATATTTCGGAAATCGTCTCGGCCCAGCGCTCCAAGGCCTGGGCCGAGGTGGCCCGGCGCGTGGCACACGAAATCAAAAATCCCCTGACTCCGATTCAACTCTCCGCAGAGCGGCTGGCCCTGAAACTGGCGGGCAAGCTTCCGCCGACCGAAGAGGCGCTCCTGCACAAATCGGTCAAGACCATCGTCGATCAGGTCGCCGCCATGCTGCGGCTGGTCAATGAGTTTCGCGATTACGCCCGCCTGCCGCCGGCCCAGCTGCAGCCGGTGGATGTCAATGCCCTGGTGCAGGATGTCTTGCAGCTCTATAAGGAGGAGGGCGTGCTGGTGCCGGTGCAGCAGGAGCTGGATGCGCAATGCCCGTTGATCGCCGCCGATGCCCAGCAACTGCGCCAGGTGCTGCACAACCTGGTGCAAAACGCCCAGGACGCCAGCTTGCAGCGTGCGCAAATGGAGGGGCTGGTCCCCACGCCTGTCGTCCTCAGCACCCATTGGAACGCTGCCACGCGCAGGGTGCGCATCACCGTTGCCGATGGCGGCTGTGGCTTCCCCGAGGCACTGCTGCAACGCGCCTTCGAGCCCTACGTCACGACCAAACCCAAAGGAACCGGGCTGGGGCTGGCCGTCGTGAAAAAAATCGCCGATGAACACGGTGCCCGCATCGATTTATCCAACCGCATCGAGAACGGTATCGTGCAAGGGGCGCAAGTGTCGCTATCATTTGCCCTTGATCAGGGCCCAGGGCAGCCGTGAGAGGGCGGCTGACCGCGTGCGACAACTATTTTCTTAGAGACATGGCAAACATACTGGTGGTAGACGATGAGCTCGGCATCCGAGACTTGTTACTGGAAATACTGAACGACGAAGGCCACAGCGTAGACGTGGCCGAGAACGCAACACAGGCACGTGCTGCGCGGGCCTCCCATCTGTATGACCTGGTGTTGCTGGATATCTGGATGCCGGATACCGATGGCGTATCCCTCCTGAAAGAATGGGCCGCGTCCGGGTTGCTGACCATGCCCGTCATCATGATGAGTGGCCATGCCACCATTGAAACCGCCGTCGAGGCCACCCGCATTGGCGCTCATTCCTTTCTGGAAAAGCCCATTACCCTGCAAAAATTGCTCAAGGCCGTTGAGCAGGGGCTTGCCAGCCGAACCCAGGCCGCCCCTCGCTCTGCGGGTGGAAATACTCCTCAGACCCTCGTCAAGGGCGTCGGCGAAGAGTTCTCGGGCAGCTTCACGGAAGTCCAGCTCCATGCGCACCAGGGATTTGATCTGGATCGCCCCCTGCGCGAGGCCCGCGATGGATTTGAACGGGCTTATTTCGAGTTTCACCTGGCCCGCGAGGGCGGCTCCATGACCCGGGTGGCCGAAAAGACCGGGCTGGAGCGGACCCATCTGTACCGGAAGCTGCGGCAACTGGGGGTCGATCTGGGTCGAGGGCGTAAAAATTAAGAAAACTCTGCTTTTTGAGAGAAAAAGTGAAAAATCTGATCTACAATACCAGCTTCAACGCAAGTGCAAGCTTGTATTGGCCCGGTAGCTCAGTTGGTAGAGCAGCGGATTGAAAATCCGCGTGTCGGCGGTTCGATCCCGTCCCAGGCCACCAGATCAAAACCCTGTTGCATGTAAATGCAGCAGGGTTTTTTACTTTGGTATGCAGGATGGAGTCATTGACTTGACAAGTGAAATGCTTGTCGTCACAATGACGGGCTTCGCATCTAAAGTGCGAAGAAGTATCTGCCCAGCGGGAAGTCTTTCGGAATGGTCCGGGAGATGGACGACGGGCCCAAGACTGACCGGCTGCAAGTTCAGCCCTTGAGAAGACTCTGGGGCTGTCCGTAACTGCTGGAGCAAGTTGGGAATATTGAAATGATCCAAACAGAATCTCGGTTAGAGGTTGCCGATAACACCGGCGCGAAGTCTGT
>JAHRXD010000107.1 GCA_019104825.1 Comamonas sp. | reverse complement strand
GCAGAGCGCCCGAAGCCGCGACTGCACACCCGCGCAGAGATCGTGAACAGGTTCTAACCAACAACAAACTGGTTGCGCCCCTGGGCCTTGGCCCGGTACAGGGCGGCATCGGCGCACGCCAGCAGGGCCGCTGAACCGCTGTCGCCCTCCTTGCCGGGATAAGGAATCTGCGAGCAGACCCCGGCGCTGATGGTGACGATCTCTGCCGCCACCGAGCCCTGGTGGGGAATGGCCAGTTCGGCCACCGCCAGCACCATGCGCCGGGCCACTTCCTGGGCGCCTTCCAGATTGGTATCGGGCAGCAGCACGACCAGCTCTTCCCCGCCGTAGCGGGCCACCAGATCGGAGGTGCGGTGCAGGCAGGCGCTCAGTGCCTTGGCGACTTTTTGCAGGCATTCGTCCCCGCGCAAATGGCCATAGCGGTCATTGAAGGCCTTGAAATAGTCCACGTCGATCATGATGACGCCGACCGGTCGCTCCCCGCGCAAGGCCAGGGCGCAGATCTGCTCCAGGCGCTCGTGGAAATGCGAGCGGTTGGCGATGCCCAGCAGCGCATCGGTACGCGAGACGGCCCGCAACCGGGCGTTGGCCGCCTCCAGTTCCTGGGTGCGCAGCACCACACGGTCTTCCAGGTTCTGGTTGGCCAGGGCCAGCTGCATGTTCTGCGCGGACAGCGCGGTGTAGAGCTTGCCGATCAGGCGCAGCAGCGCCTGGGTGCCGTTGTCATGGAACTTGACTTCAATTTCATAGGCTTTGCTCGGACTCATGCCGTCCTGAATGGCGATGATCTGCCGCGCCATCGACTGGTCGATACCCAGAATGTGCAGGCCCAGCCACGAGGTCAGGAACCCCACCAGGGTCGCGCTGGGGTCGCTCATGGTGGCACGCTGCGTCCACAGCGTCTGAATCTGCTGGACGAACTGCTGGTGCATGCTGCGATGGTTCTGCACGTGGCGCATGTCTACGCCGTACTGGGCCATCAAGTCTTCTTCTTCGCGGAAGTGGTACTCGGTATAGGCCAGCAGGCGGCCATAGACATCGGCCAGCATGCCGTCGCGATCGCCCAGGGGGTTGAGCATGGCGTGGTTCAGTTCATTGAACAAATCCACCAGCACATGGTGCTGCTGATCCAGATCGTCAAATCCGGTCACAAAATTGTTGTCCCAGACAAATGCGTTATCCATGATGCTCACCTTGAGTACCTTTTCCCATCCGCGCCGTTACGCTGTAAGCCCGCCAGTGTAGAAGTCACAGTGACAAGTTTCCTGATATCCGTCAAGCACCGCGCACCCTGCATCCGGGCAAACACCAGGGGAAACCGCCACCCCCTGGCCCTGCGCCGACGCTGCAGCTTTGCGACAATCGCGCCTTTGTTTTTCTTGGAACGGGCGTGTTCCGCCCTCAAGCATTGATGTCTTCCCCACGCTTTACCCTGCGCGATTTCGATTTCGAACTACCGGCGCAGCTCATCGCCCAGCACCCTTGCGTCCAGCGCAGCGCCTCGCGCCTGCTTGATGGGCGCAGCCACCCGCCCACCGACCGCATCTTCCACCAGTTGCCCGGCCTGCTGCAACCGGGCGACCTGCTGGTGTTCAACGACACCCAGGTGGTCAAGGCCCGCCTGTTCGGCGAAAAAGCCAGCGGCGGCAAGCTGGAGCTGCTGATCGAGCGCGTGCTGCCCGGCGGCAGCGAAGTGGTGGCGCACATGAAGGTCAGCAAAAAGCCCCTGCCCGGCGCCCGCCTGCACCTGTGCGGCGGCCTGGCCCACGGCGGTTTCGACGCCACCTTGCTGGGCCGCTGGCCCGATGCCGACGGCCCCCTGTTTCACCTGGCGCTGCACGGCCCGGAGGGCGCAAGCGCCTGGCAACTGATGGAACGGCACGGCCACCTGCCCCTGCCGCCCTACATCGAGCGCCAGCAGGCCAGCGGCCACGACCCCGATGCCGCCGAGGACAGCGAACGCTACCAGACCGTCTTTGCCCGCCAGCCCGGCGCCGTGGCCGCGCCCACCGCCGCCCTGCACTTCGACGCCGCCGTGCTGGCCGCCCTGGCCGAACGCGGCGTGGAGACGGCCAACGTGACCCTGCACGTCGGCGCGGGCACCTTCCAGCCCGTCAAGACCGAAGACCTGGCCCAGCACCAGATGCACAGCGAGTGGTACGACATCCCCCTGCCCACCCTGGCCGCGCTGGAGCGCTGCCGCCAGCGCGGCGGACGCATCCTGGCCGTGGGCACCACCAGCGTGCGCACGCTGGAATCGTGGGCCGCCAGCGGAAAAACGACGGGCGACACGAACATCTTCATCACCCCGGGGTTTCAGTTTCAGGTGGTGGACTTGCTGCTGACCAACTTCCACCTGCCCAAAAGCACGCTGATGATGCTGGTCAGCGCCTTTGCCGGCTACGACCGCATCCGGGCGCTGTACCAGCACGCCATCGGCCAGCAGTACCGCTTTTTCAGCTACGGCGACGCGATGCTGTTGCAGCGGGCGTAATCAATATCCATGCTGCTGCCGGAACGCCCGGGCGGCGCCGAAGTGGCCGTTGCCGATGAAGGGCACGGGCGGGCGCAGTGCCGACAGCGGCGAGGGGTGGTTGCTGGTCAGCACCAGATGCCCCCGGTCGTTCGGGATGAGGCGGCGCTTGGACTGGGCGTGGCTGCCCCAGAGCATGAACACCGTGGGCCGCCCCTGCTGGGCGACGTGGGCAATGATGGCGTCGGTCAGCACCTCCCAGCCCTTGCCGGCATGGCTGGCGGGCTGGCCTTCTTCCACCGTCAGGCAGGTGTTGAGCAGCAGCACGCCGTTGTGCGCCCACTTGACCAGGCTGCCGCCGGGCTGCGGAAACGGCGGGAAGGGCACGCCCAGGTCACGCTGGATTTCCTTGAAGATGTTCTGCAGCGAGGGCGGCAGACGCACGCCAGGCGCGACGGAGAACGACAGCCCCTCGGCCTGTCCGCGCCCGTGGTAGGGGTCCTGGCCAAGGATGACGACGCGCACGGCGGGCGCATCGGTCAGCTCCAGGGCGCGTAGCGGCCGGGGCGGAAAGATGACGGCGCCGGCATCCAGGCGCTGTTGCAAAAAATTTTGCAGGGACTGGCCCGCGCTGCCGGCGAAGAACTGCGCCACCAGCGGCTGCTAGCCCGGGGCGACCGGCCAGTCTGCCGGCTGGGCGCAAAGCAATTGGTCGGGCCGGGGCTGGAGGGGTGTGGCAGCAGTCATGAATACTTTTTAATAGCTTGTTGCGCAGATGGTTCAACGATTTTAAATAGTCTCGTATCCAAAGCTTTGGAACCATCCGCGCGATCAGCTCACTTTTTCGCAACTGCCGTCATTGATCCGGTTACGTCCGGCTTCCTTGGCGCAATACAGGCGGGCATCGGCCAGCGCCAGAAGCTGGTCGCTGGTCTGCTCGGCCCCAGGCACCAGGGCGGCCACGCCGACGCTGATGGTCACGTGCTGTCCCACTTTGGAGCCGCCGTGCGGCAATTGCAGCACCCGCACGGCCTGGCACAGCGCCTGTGCCTTGGCGCTGGCGCCTTCCAGCGTGCATTCGGGCAGCAGGCAGACGAATTCCTCGCCGCCGTAGCGGGCCACCAGATCGTAGGAGCGGCCCATGGCCCCGCGCAGCACCTTGGCCACGGCCCGCAGGCAGGCGTCGCCCCCGGGGTGGCCGTACAGGTCGTTGTACTGTTTGAAAAAGTCGATGTCGATCATGAGCAGCGCCAGCGGCTGCCCGCTGCGCTGGCCGCGCAGCCACTCGGACTGCAGCGTCTGGTCGAACTGGCGGCGGTTGGGCAGGCCGGTCAGGGCATCGACGAAGGCCATTTTCTCCAGCGTCTCGCTGTACGCCTGCTCGGCCGTGCGATCGACGAAGGTGACCAGCAGGCTGCTGCCGAACTGCACGCCGCCGATCGCCATGGTCAGCACCTGGCCGCTCTGCGCGGCAATGCGGTATTCCTGGCTGGGGATGTAGCCGTCGTGCGTGGCCGCATGGGCCAGCGCGGCCCGCCATTCGCGCCCGACGTGGCTGCGGTAGGCCGGGTCGGGGTAGGCGTGGACGGCCCATTCGTCCATGCTGGGCACCTGCGCCTCGGTGTAGCCGAAGTAGTCCAGAAAGCGCTGGTTGCGAAAGTAGATGCCCCGGGCCTCATCGACCATGCACAGCGCCACGGGCATGGCGTGGATGAGGTGCTGCAGCATGCGCTGGGTTTCTTCCAGCTCGATGGCCTGACGCTTGCGATCGGTGATGTCGTGAATGTAGCCATGCCACAGCACCGCGCCGCCATCGAGCCGCTGGGGCCGGGCCACGCCGCTGACCCAGCGCTCGCCCCGGTCCTGCAGGCGCACGCGGTACTCCTCGCGCCACACCGTCAGCGCCTGCGCCGAATCGACGATGCTTTGCGCCACCCGCAGGGCGTCGTCGGGATGAATCACGCTGCGGGCCTTGCTGCCCGCCGGCTCCAGCAGGTCGGCGCTGAAGCCGTAAATGTCCTCCCCGCCCTTGCTGACGTAGGGGAAGTGGCTGGTGCCGTCCGGCTCCAGCTGGAACTGGTAGATCATGCCGGGCACGTTCTGCGTCAGGTGCTCGAAACGCTCGCGCAGGCGGCGTTCCTCGGAGACGTCGGTATTGGTGCCGACGATGCGCAGCACCCGCCCCTGCGCATCGCGGGTCAGCACCCGACCCTTGCACAGCGACCAACGGTAGCTGCCGTCCTTGCAGCGCAGGCGGTAGACGCAGTCGTACTCGTCCTGGCCGTTCTGGCACGCCTCCCAGGCAGCCTGGGCACGCGGGCCGTCGTCCGGGTGCAGGCGCATCATCCATTCATCGACACTGGTGCCGATGTCCTCGTCGGCATAACCCAGCAGCGCCTTCCACGCCGAGGAGAGATACATCTGCCCGGTGGCAAAGTTGCAATCCCACACGCCCTGGTCGGTAGCCACCAGGACGGCGTGCCACAGGTTGTTCAACGCCTGGCCCTTGTCCTGCAAGGACTGCTCCTGACGGCGCAGGTGCTGCTGCATCAGGTGCAGGCCCGAGGCCACCACCATGCCCACCAGCAGGTAAAAGACGATGGCCACCCCCACCATGGTGCGCCAGGGGGCGAACACCGCCGGGACCGTCCGGCCGACGGCGGCGATCAGGGGCTGGTCCATCGCCAGTGCAGAGGGCTGCACCGTGGCGATGGCGACCAGGCGCTCGGGTTCGTCCGGGCGCAGCACGCCCTGGAGCACGGCCCGCGGTGCGCCGTCGGCCAGGAATTGCCGCAGCATTCCGGAAGGCGCCCGCAAGCGTTCCTGCGTATCCGAACCGGACTGGTTCTGCCACACGAAACGCTGCCCCTGACCATGCACCACGGTGGCGTACATATCCGGTGCGTAGAGCACCGAGCGCAGCAGGGTCGCGAAGTCCTCTGGGTACAGGGACATGACGACCACCCCGTCGAACCGTCCGTCCACACCGACCACCGGGCGGACGATGGGCAGTACCCACAGTCCCGGCTCCGGTGCAAAGGGTGCTCCGACGACCAGGGTGTTGAGTACCTGGCGGTGCCGGGCGATCTGGAAATATGCCCGGTTGCTGAAATCCTGTCCGATCAGCCCGGAATGGTTGCTGGCCAGCACCTGCCCCTGGGCATCGAGCCAGGCGATGGCGCCGACACCGACCATGGTGTCGGCAAACGCCTGCACGCGCTCCTGCACCCGCCCCAGGTCATCGCCCAGGGCCCGGGTGTGCGGCAGCGCATCGAGCAGGCCGGCCAGGGCCTTGTCGATGAGCACCAACTGACGGGCCAGGTTGTCGTGGATCACACCGGCCTGCTGCGTCAGGCGCTGGCGCTCCCGCTGTGCGATGTCGCGGTGTTCGGCCCATAGCCCGGCAACCAGCAGTACGCCAATGCCCAGCCATGCCCACGCCAGCCACCACCACTCGCGGCGGTAGCGGTTTTGCGGTGGGAGCAGAAGATGCAACAGCACGACAAATTTGTTTTACAAAAAGAAACAATTCTAATCGGCAAGGGAGGCCCAGCGAAATACGTTGGCCGCCGGCAAAACCTAGCGTAAACCCTTGAAAAGTCTAATTTTCCGGCCCAACACCCTCCCTGCCAGACATCGTCCCGGAGCCTGCCTTTCAGGCAAACAACTGCGCCAGCGCCAGCCCGGGGTCGTCGGCCCGCATGAAGGCCTCGCCGACCAGAAAGCTGTGGATGCCCGCAGCCCGCATGGCCTGCACGTCCGCCGGGGCCAGGATGCCGGATTCGGTGACCAGGATGCGCCCCGGCGGCACCTCTTGCTGCAATTGCAGCGTGGTCTGGATGTCCACCTCGAAGGTGCGCAGGTTGCGGTTGTTGATGCCCACCAGCGGGGTGGCCAGCTTCAGCGCCCGCTCCAGCTCGCGGCCATCGTGGACTTCGACCAGCACGGCCATGTCCAGACTCAGAGCGACCTGCTCGAGCTCGGCCATCAGGCCATCGTCTAGGCAGGCGGCGATCAAGAGCACGCAATCGGCCCCCATGGCGCGCGATTCGTAGATTTGGTAGGCATCGACCATGAAGTCCTTGCGCAGCACCGGCAGCGGACAACTGGCGCGGGCCTGTTTCAAATAGTCGGGCTGGCCCTGGAAAAACTGCCGGTCGGTCAGCACCGACAGGCAGGCAGCGCTGACCTTGCCATCGCCCTGGGCATAGCTTTGCGCAATGTCCGCCGGGATGAACTCGCCCCTGCGGATCACGCCCTTGCTGGGGCTGGCCTTTTTGATCTCGGCAATCACCGCCGCCTGGTTTTGGGCCAATTTGGCGCGCATGGCCCCGACAAAATCGCGCGTCAGCACCCGGCTTTCCGCATCGCGGCGCATCTCGGCCAGCGGCATGCGCCGCTGCGCAGCCGCAATTTCCTCGCGCTTGACGGCGCAGATTTTTTCCAAAATATCACTCATTCTTTCCTCCTAAA
>JAHRXD010000104.1 GCA_019104825.1 Comamonas sp. | reverse complement strand
TGGACGACGTGCATGAGCTGACCCTCAAGCAGATCGCCCACTTCTTCGAGCATTACAAAGACCTGGAAAAAGGCAAATGGGTCAAGGTGCTGGGCTGGAAGGACGTGAACGCCGCGCACAAGGAAATCACCGACGGCATCGCCAACTACAACAAGGGCTGATTTTTTCCGCCATCTTTCAGGCAGTCTTCGGACTGCCTTTTTTATGGGCGGGCGTTGCCCGCAGGTGCGGCGGCGGATAATCGCCCGTTTTTTGTTTGCAAAGGAATGCCATGGCGGTGCGGATGCGCATAGCGCAAATCAACGGGGTGCTGGGCGACGGCCCAGGCCAGGTGCAGCGCATCGGCGCCGCTGCCGCGCAGGCGCAGGCCGATGGCGTGCAGTGCCTGCTGCTGCCCGCGCTGGCCCCGCTGGGCGGCCCCGGCGCAGGCGATTTCGTGCAGCGCAGCGCCTTGCTGGCCGCGCAGGAGCAGATGCTGGCCCAGGTGCTGGCGGCCAGCCGCGCCTGGCCGGACGTGGCCCTGGTTCTCTCCCACCCCGCCCGCCATGGCACGGGCGTGGCCCATGCGGTGCAGGTGGTGCGGGCCGGCGCGGTGCTGGCCACCGGCCACCAGCAAACGGTGAATGGCGAAGACCTGCTGTGGCGCAACGCCTGCCCCGGCCCGATGCAGCCGTGCGTTTTTGACGCAGGCGGCGTGCGCATTGGCGTGCTGCCGGGCAGCCAGGAAGCGCCGTGGGATGCACTGGCCGCCGGTGCCCAGGCGCTGGTGTGCCTGCCCGCCGTGCCGTTTTTTGCCGGGCAGCAGGCCGCGCAGGAGGCCGCGCTGGCCGCCCTGGCCGAGCGTGCCGGGGTGCCGTGCATCGGCGTTCACCCCGTGGGCGGGCAGGACGCCTGGGTGTTTGCCGGTGCCAGCATCGCCGTGGATGCGCAGGGCCGGCTGGCCGTGCGGGCGCCGGCATTTGCGGTGGCGCAGGCGGATTTTGTCTGCCATGCCGATGGCTGGATCACCGCCGATGCCGCGCTCGCCCCGGCGCTGGATGACCGGGCCAGCCTGTGGCACGCCCTGGTGCTGGCGGTGCGCGACTATGTGGAGAAAAACCGTTTTCCGGGGGCGCTGCTGGGCCTGTCCGGCGGCATCGATTCGGCCCTGGTGCTGGCCATTGCCGTCGATGCCCTGGGGCCGCAGCGCGTGCGCACGGTGATGATGCCCTCGCCCTACACGGCGGACATCAGCTGGCAGGACGCGCAAACCATGGCCGACGGCCTGGGCGTGCGCCACGATGTCATCCACATCGCCCCGCAGGTGCAGGCGTTCGAGCAGGCGCTGGCCCCCTTGCTGGCGGGCACCGCGCCCGATACCACCGAGGAAAACCTGCAGGCCCGCTGCCGGGGCACGCTGCTGATGGCGTTGTCTAACAAATTTGGCCCGGTGGTGCTGACCACCAGCAATAAAAGCGAGGTGGCCATGGGGTACGGCACCCTGTACGGGGATATGGCCGGGGGCTTTGCGGTATTGTGCGATGTCTGGAAAACGCAGGTTTTCGCCCTGGCCCGCTGGCGCAATGCGCACGACCCGTTCGGCACGGGGGCAGCCCCCATCCCCGAACGCATCATCACCCGCCCGCCCAGCGCCGAGCTGCGCCCCGACCAGAAGGACGAGGACAGCCTGCCGCCCTACGACGTGCTGGATGCCCTGCTGCGCCAGTACCTGGAGCAGGGCGCCAGCCCCGCGCAGCTGGCGCAGGTCGGCTTTGCCCCCGAACTGGTGGAGCGGGTGCTGCGGCTGCTGCGCCTGAGTGAATACAAACGCCGTCAGGCCCCCGGGGGGCCGCGCCTGTCGCAAACGGCCTTCGGCCACGACTGGCAGGTGCCGATGACCCATCGTTTTGCTGTTTGAGCCTTATGTATCAAGCGCCAGCAGCTATTGTTATTTTTGGAGTAAGCAATTTATGAAAATGATCACGGCCATCATCAAGCCCTTTAAGCTCGAAGAAGTGCGCGAAGCCCTGGCCGAGTGCGGCACCGTAGGCTTGACGGTGACGGAGGTCAAAGGCTTTGGCCGCCAGAAAGGCCACACCGAGCTGTACCGGGGTGCCGAATACGTGGTGGACTTCCTGCCCAAGGTGAAGGTCGAGGTGGTGGTGCAGGATGGCGACGTCGATCGCTGCCTGGAAGCCATCGTCAGCGCCGCCCGTACCGGCAAGATCGGCGACGGCAAGATTTTCGTCACCCCGGTCGAGCGCGTCATCCGCGTGCGCACCGGCGAGCTGGACGAAGCGGCGATTTAATAAGCGGCCAAGCTACTCCCAGCGGGCGCTCCAGCGTTCCCCCAGCCATCGCTGCGGGCCTCGTCCAGGTCGCGGCGCTGGCGTTTGGTCGGGCGGCCCTGGCGCTGCTGGGCGATGGCCGCAGCGGGTTCGGGCGCCAGACGCCGCTGCTCGGCCAGTTGCTGGCGCTGCTGCTGGCTTTCCGGCGTTTCGGCGTACAACTGCTGGGCGATGGGGGCCGGGCCGCGCATGTGGGACAGGCCCAGGACCTGCACGGTTTTGGGGATGTTGCCCTGGCGCAGGGCAATGGTGTCGCCGATGCGCACCTCGCGGGCGGCCTTGGCCACGGTGCCGTTCACGTTCACCCGGCCTTTGTGAATTTCCTCGGCGGCCAGGCTGCGGGTCTTGAAAAAGCGGGCGGCCCACAGCCATTTGTCCAGGCGCACGCCGCTGGTGGTGGTTACAGACATGCTTTGCTATCGGCCCAACTGGGGGCAGCGGTTTGACCGGCCACGGGCAGGCTGCGGGCCAGCAGCACCGCCCGGGCGGTGGCCAGGGCCACGGCCTCGGCGGCCAGGGTGAACAAGGTCATCAGCCCCAGCGCGGCGTCCGCCTGCCCGGTGCCCAGGGCAAACAGGGTGTCGCCATCGCTCATGGTATGCACCGGGTTGATGGCCCGGGCCAGACCGTCGTGGCCGACGGTGGCCAGGCGCCGGGCCTGGGCCTTGGTCAAGGCCATGTCGGTTGCCACGACGCCGATGGTGGTGTTGCTGCCGGTGAGCAGCGCCTGGGGGGCCTGCCCCTGCAAGAGCGCATCCCGCGCCCCGAGCAAACCTTGTCCGTCGCTGCGGCGGCAGCCGGCCAGCAATTGCCCGGTACGCGGGTGGTACACGTCGCCCACGGCATTGCAGGCGATGAGTGCACCCACGGTCACGCCATCAACGGTGAAGCTGGCCGTGCCGATGCCGCCCTGCATGGCGCGGTCAAAACCGAAAATCTTGCCCACCAGGGCGCCTGCGCCGGCACCGACGCTGCCCTCGGCAGGGCGTGCGCTGCTGGCAGCCTGGCAGGCGGCATAACCGGCGGCAGCATCGGGGCGGATGCGCATGTCGCCCACGGTCAGGTCGAACAGCACGGCGGCAGGCACCAGGGGAATGCGGCCCACGCCGATGTCCAGCCCCGCGCCGCGTTCCTCCAGCCAGCGGACGCAGCCGCTGGCCGCGTCCAGCCCCCAGGCGCTGCCCCCGGCCAGGGTGATGCCGTGTACGTGTTGCACCAAGTGGCTGGGGTGGAGCAAATCGGTCTCGCGCGTGCCGGGTGCTGCGCCGCGCACATCGACCCCGGCGGTGGCCCCTTGCGGGCACAGCACCACGCTGCAGCCGGTGGGGCGATCGGGGTGGGTGAAGTGGCCCACGTGCAGGCCCAGCACCTGGGCAAGGTGGCCGTTGTGGGCCAAAAGGTCGTCTGTCATAACATCAATAAAAATAGCTGTTACCTCTTGCAGGATAAGCGAAAACAGCTGTTTTTATAGTAAAAATTAGCTGGTTTTTTGGCGGTAGC
>JAHRXD010000281.1 GCA_019104825.1 Comamonas sp. | reverse complement strand
CACCTGGATGTAATCGACGTGCGCGTTGGTGGTGATTTCACCGGCCAGCACGACCAGGCCGGTGTTGGTCAGCGTCTCGGCAGCCACGCGCGAGACGGGATCCTGCGCCAGGATGGCATCCAGGATGGCATCCGAGATCTGGTCGGCTACTTTGTCGGGGTGGCCTTCGGAGACAGATTCCGAGGTAAAGAGAAAGTCGTTCGCCATTGAATAAACTCCTATGCTTGGCAATCGCGTTGCCCGGGCCGGAAAGCTTGGCGAACGCTTTAGCAGTTTTATTTACCGTCGCTCTGCAAGTTGCTCTGTTAACTCAGCGACGGCGGCCATTCTAATGCACACCTTGTTTCGCTTTTTCTCTGTATTGCCTTTGGGACTGGCGCACGGCATCGGTGCCGTGCTGGGCTGGCTGGCCTGGCTGCTCTCGCCCACCTACCGGCGCCGCTTTGCTGCCAACAGCGCCCAGGCGGGCTACGCCTTCGACGAGATCAGCAGCGCCATCGGCCATGCCGGGCGCATGGTGACCGAGCTGCCGCGCCTGTGGCTGAAAGACACGCCGGTCAATGCCATCCACGGCGCCGAGGCGGTCGAAGCCGCCTGGGCACGCGGCAAGGGCATCGTGTTCCTGACGCCGCACCTGGGCTGCTTCGAACTGTCGGTGCAGGGTGCGGCGGCGCAGTGGTCACAGGCGCACGGCCCCATCACCATCCTCTACCGCCCGGCCAAGCAGCCCTGGCTGGCCGAAATGATGCTGACGGCCCGCAACCGCAGCGGCATCGAGGCCGTGCCCACCACCCTCTCGGGCGTGCGCCAGATGATCAAGGCCCTGCGCAAGGGCCAGGCCGTGGGCCTGCTGCCCGACCAGGTGCCGCCCGACGGCCAGGGCCAGTGGGCGCCCTTCTTCGGCCAGCCGGCCTACACCATGACGCTGGCCGCCCGCCTGGCGTTGCAAACCGGCGCCACCGTGGTGCTGGCACGGTGCGAGCGCCTGCCCTGGGGCCGGGGCTTCGACCTGTATTTCGAGAACCTGCCCAGCCCGCTGCCGACCGAGATGGATGCCGCCGTGCTGCACCTGAACCAGGCCATGGAACACCTCATCCGCCAGTGCCCGCAGCAATACCTGTGGGGCTATGGCCGCTACAAGCAGCCGCGCCAGGATGCGTCGGCCACCGCCGCCGCTTCTTCGGGAGACGCGCCATGAACGCAAGCCGCCTGGGCCTGGCCCTGATGCATGTCCGGGCCAAGCTGCCGCTGCCCGTGCTGCGCGGCATCGGCTGGGCCGTGGGCCGCCTGCTGTTCGTGCTGGCCGTACCCCGGCGCAGGATTGCGCTGCGCAATCTGGCGCTGTGCTTTCCCGACGTGCCAGCCGCCCAGCGCAAAGCCTGGGCGCAGCAAAGCTTTGTTGCCTTCTGCCAGACCTTCATCGACCGCAGCTGGCTGTGGTTCGGCAGCGAAGCCCTGGTGCGCCGCCGCGTGCAACTGACCGGCGCCCTGCACGAGCTGGACGGCGACACGCCCACCATCGTCTTTGCCCCGCACTTCTACAGCATGGACGCCGGCGGCCTGGCGCTGCCGCTGAACACGCAGCGCGAATTCACCTCCATCTTCGCCACCAATCCCGACCCGGTGCTGGACGCCTGGTTCATGGCCGGGCGCCAGCGCTTTGGCAACGTGCGGATGCTCAACCGCGCCGATGGCGTCAAGCCCATCATCCAGTGCCTGCGCAAAGGCGGCCTGCTGTACCTGCTGCCGGACATGGACTACGGCCCGACCGATTCGGTCTTCGTGCCCTTCTTTGCCGTGCCGGATGCCGCCACCATCCCCTCGCTGTCGCGCTTTGCCCGGCTGGGCAAGGCCAAGGTCGTGGCCCTGTACAGCCGCATCACGCCCCAGGGCTACGTGGCCGAACTCGGCCCCGCGTGGAACAACTTCCCCACCGCCGACCACGTGGCCGACACCGCCCGCATGAACCGTGAACTGGAAGCTGCCATCCGCACCATGCCCGCGCAGTATTACTGGGTACACAAGCGCTTCAAAACGCGGCCCGAGGGGCAGGATTCTCTTTATAAATAGCTGTTACCGCTGATACACACTGGTTTTCAGATATAAAACTATCCGAAATCCAATATATATCAGCGCAAGCAGCTATTTATTTGATTATTCATCTCCCGAAGGGACGATTTCCACCGCTTCAGGCACCGCATCGACAGGCTGCGGATGGCACCAGTGCCATAGCAGTTGCGCCACTTCGTCCACGCCCTGTTTTTTCAGGGCCGAGAACAGGCGCACCTCGCCCCCCCCGGCATTCAGCCGCATGATGGCCAAGGCCTTGGCCTGCTCCGCACGGGTCAGCTTGTCGGCCTTGGTCAGCAGCACCAGAAACTTCAGCCCCTGCTCCACCCGGGGGCGCAGGGCGTTCAAGAGCGCCTCGTCCAGCTCGGTCAGGCCCAGGCGCGGGTCGCACAGCAGCACCACGGCGGACAGGCTCTCGCGCTGCATCAGGTAGTTCAGCATCACACGCTGCCAGCGCTCCTTGTCGCTGCGCGAGACGGCGGCGTAGCCATAGCCGGGCAGGTCGGCCAGCACCGCATCGGTCACGCCCTGCTTGCCCAGGGAGAACAGGTTGATGTGCTGCGTGCGCCCCGGCTTCTTGGAAGCAAAGGCCAGCTGCTTTTGCTGCGTGAGCGTGTTGATCGAGGTGGATTTGCCTGCGTTGGAGCGGCCCACGAAAGCGATTTCCGGCACGCTCACCGGGGGTAATTGTTGTAATTGCGCCGCAGTGGTGAAAAACCGCGCGGTATGCATCCAGCCCATCGCTGTCTTGGGGTCTACCGGCACGAAACTTTGACCGGCGGCAAAGGCTAGGGGGTTTGCAGTCATAGGGAAATAGGAATATCCAGGAGCCTCATTGTAGAATCTGCCCGTTTTTGCCGACATAACCAGACCATTTACTATGAAGTTGCTTGCCTCCCTGCTGACAGCTGCCGTTGTGGCAGCACCCGCTTTTTCCGCCTCTGCTGCAGACTTGGCCAAGGGCCAGGAAAGCTACCAAGGCGTGTGCATCGCCTGCCACGGCGAAGCCGGTAAATCCGTGCTGCCGGACAATCCCGTCCTGGCCCAGCAGCACCCGGAATACATGGTCAAGCAACTCATCGAGTTCAAGAACGGCAAACGCGCCGACCCCATCATGCAGGGCATGGCGGCCATGCTCTCCGATGAGGACATGGTCAACGTCAGCGCCTGGCTGGCCCAGCAAAAAGCCGACCCCGGCGCCGCCACCGACAAGGACTTGGTCGCCCTGGGCGAACGCATCTACCGTGGCGGCATCCAGGATCGCAACATCGCCGCCTGTGCCAGCTGTCACAGCCCCAATGGCGCTGGCATCCCCGCGCAATACCCGCGCCTGTCCGGCCAGCACGCCCAGTACGTGGTCAAGCAGCTGAGCATCTTCCGTGACGGCACCCGCGCCAACAACAAGGAGATGATGGATGTGGCCGCCAAGCTCAACGACAAGGAAATCAAGGCTCTGGCCGAATACATCGCCGGCCTGCACTGATCGCTGCCGATCAGCGCGGCAAGTATCCCGCCACCCGGGGGAACTTTTGACCACCATTGATTCCAATGCGGGCGGTGCCTACCCAGATGGGGGCACCGCCCGTTTTTTGTAGCGTCTCCTCATCCCACATGTCCGACTCCCACGTTCGCCAGCGCCTGCGCAGTTTGCTGGAGCTGCTGTCTTCCATGCGCTTTGCCATTGCGCTGCTCACCGTCATCTGCATTGCGTCGGTGATCGGTACGGTGATCCAGCAGCATGAGCCGGTCAACAATTACGTCAATCAGTTCGGCCCCTTCTGGTCGCAACTGTTTCTGGCGCTGAAGCTCAACGCGGTCTACAGCGCCTGGTGGTTTTTGCTGATCCTGGCCTTCCTGGTCATCAGCACCAGCCTGTGCCTGACGCGGCACACGCCGAAATACCTGGCCGACCTGCGCAACTTCAAGGAAGACATCCGGGAAAAAAGCCTGCAATCCTTCAGCCTCAAGGCCCAGGCCGATCTGCAGGAGCCAAGCCAGGCCGCCGCCCAGCGCATCGGCCAGGGCCTGGTGCAACTGGGCTGGCGCGTGAAGGTGCAGGAACGCACGACCAAGGATGGCCAGGGCTTCATGGTCGCGGCCAAGAAAGGCGCCGCCAACAAGCTCGGCTACATCGCCGCGCACACCGCCATCGTGCTGATCTGCCTGGGCGGCCTGCTCGATGGCGATCTGGTGGTACGGGCCCAGATGTGGCTGGGCGGCAAAACGCCCTACAGCGGCGTCGGGCGCATCTCCGACGTGATCGACCAGCACCGCCTGCCCGCGACCAACCCCACCTTCCGGGGCAACCTGCCGGTGGCCGAAGGCACGCAGGCGGATACCGCCATCCTGAACCAGTCGGACGGCGTGCTGCTGCAACCGCTGCCGTTTGCCATCGAACTGAAGAAATTCATCGTCGAGTACTACGACACCGGCATGCCCAAGCTGTTTGCCAGCGAAGTGGTCATTCACGACTACGAAACGGGCGAGGCCATTCCCAAGCGCATCGAGGTGAACCACCCGGCCCGCCACCGGGGGGTCGAAATCTACCAGTCCAGCTTTGACGACGGCGGCTCCAAAGTCAAACTCAGAGCCACCCCCTTCACCGCCACCGAAAAACCGTTTGAACTGGCCAGCATCGTTGGCGAAAGCACCCCGCTGCCGCACCTGGAGGGCGGCCCGATGACGCTGGAACTGACCCAGCTGCGCACCATCAACGTCGAGAACTTCAGCAACACCGAGGATGCCGCCGTCGACGTACGCAAAGTCGACCTGCGCAGTGCGCTGGATGCCCGCATGGGCGCTGGCCACAAGACCAGCACCGAGAAGAAGCTGCGCAACATCGGCCCGAGCATCGGCTACAAGCTGCGCGACAGCGCCGGTCAGGCACGGGAATACCAGAACTACATGCTGCCGGTCGAAATGGACGAGGGCGCCCCGGTCTTCCTGCTGGGCGTGCGCGATTCGGAGGCCCAGCCGTTCCGCTACCTGCGCGTGCCTGCCGACCCCGAAGGCACGATGAACACCTTCATGCGCCTGCGTCTGGCCCTGCAAGACCCGGCCCAGCGCGAAGCGGCCGTGCGCAGTTACGCCAACAACGCCGCGCCCACCGACCGTACCGATCTGCGCCAGGCGCTGGCCGACTCGGCCCTGCGTATCGCCACCCTGTACGCCGGCACGGGCCGCACGCCCGACGGCGGCCTGCAAGCCCTGGGCAAATACCTGGAAGAGAGCGTGCCCGAGGCCGAACGCGAACGCGCCAGCGAGGTGCTGCTGCGCATCCTGAACGGCACGCTCTACGAACTGGCCCAGCACACCCGCGCCCAGGCCCAGCTGCCGCCCCTGTCGCCCAGCCAGGAAACCCAGCGCTTCATGGCCCAGGCGGTGTTCGCCCTGAGCGACGCGCAGTACTACCCGGCCACGGCGGCCTTCATGCTCGACGACTTCCAGCAGGTGCAGGCCAGCGTGTTCCAGGTGGCCCGCGCCCCGGGCAAGAAGGTGGTCTACCTGGGCTGCTTTTTCCTGATCGTCGGCATTTTCGGAATGCTCTACGTGCGTGACCGGCGCCTGTGGGTCTGGCTGGCCCCGGCAGCGGGTAACGAAAAGAACACCCACGCCACCATGGCCATGTCGTGTAATCGTAAGCTTATCGATATCGACCGCGAATTTGCGCAATTGAACCACCAGTTGCTGGGCGCTGCGGCCCCGGCGCCTGCCGTCCCTGAGGTTTGAGATGAACACTGTCACTGCCCCTTCCTCGTCGCCCGCCACGGTCAATCTGAACCCCAGCTTCTGGGCCCGCCGCAACGCCCTGGACTGGCTTTTTGCGCTGGTGCTGCTGGCCGGGACGGCCTTCGCCTGGCACAAGTACGGCTACGCGATGGACGAGTACGAAACCGGCATCCTGCTGCTCACCACCCCCGGCCTGATCGCGCTGGGCTGGTTCTGGCGCCCCATGCAGAAGCTGATGCTGGCCGTCGGCGGCCTGTCGCTGCTGGCCATCTGGCTCTACCAGGGGCCGGACGGCGCAGCACACATCGACCGGGCCGAGACGGTGTTCGGCCTGAAATTCCTCCTCTCCAGCCAATCGGCCATTCTGTGGATGGGGGTGCTGTGCTTCGTCGCCACCGCCTTCTACTGGATCGCCCTGTTCGCCAAAAGCGAACAAAGCACCTTTGGCCGCATCGCCACCGGCATGGTCTGGCTGGCGGTGACGCTGGCCCTGGTCGGCACCATGGTGCGCTGGTACGAAAGCTACCTGCTCGGCCCGGACATCGGCCACATCCCGGTGAGCAACCTGTACGAAGTGTTCGTCATGTTCATCTGGATGACGGCGCTGTTCTACCTGTACTACGAGGAGCAGTACGCGGCCCGCGCCCTGGGCGGCTTCGTGATGCTGGTGGTCAGCGCAGCGGTCGGTTTTCTGCTGTGGTACACCGTGGCCCGCGAAGGCCAGGAGATCCAGCCCCTGATCCCGGCGCTGCAAAGCTGGTGGATGAAGGTTCACGTCCCGGCCAACTTCATCGGCTACGGCACCTTTGCCCTGGCCGCAATGGTCGCCTTCGCCTACCTCATCAAGCAGCAGGCCACCGAAACCAAGTGGTACAAGCTTGCCCCCCTGTGGCTGCTGGGCGTGGCGCTGTGCTTCGAGCCGCTGGCCTTCCGCCAGAGCCAGTCCGGCGGCAGCAGCTACTGGATCGTCTATGCCGGTATTTCCGCCCTGATCGTCGGCGGTATCCTGTCGCTGCGCAAACCGATTGCGGCCCGCCTGCCCGCCTTCGAAGTGCTGGACAGCATGATGTACAAGGCGATTGCCGTCGGCTTTGCCTTCTTCACCATCGCCACCGTGCTGGGCGCCCTGTGGGCCGCCGACGCCTGGGGCGGCTACTGGAGCTGGGACCCCAAGGAAACCTGGGCGCTGATCGTCTGGCTGAACTACGCCGCCTGGCTGCACATGCGCCTCATGAAAGGGCTGCGCGGCACGGTGTCGGCCTGGTGGGCGCTGGTCGGGCTGGCGGTCACCACCTTCGCCTTCCTGGGGGTGAACATGTTCCTCTCGGGCCTGCACAGCTACGGCGAACTGTAAACACCGCTCTCCTCATAAGAAGCACTGCCTCCCTGCAAAGGAGGCAGTGCTTTTTTTCTTGATAATCCGGGCTTTTCCGGCCCGCAAGGAGGGGGCACCCCGATGACAAAACTGATCAAATCCACCGCCGCAGCTTCCTCGTTCAAGAAAACCATCCTGCTCATCGTCGGCGCCGTGGTGGCCGCCCTGCTGGCACTGGTACTGGCGGGCGAGCGCGTGGAGATTCCGCCCGCCCACGTCGGCAAGATCATGACCAAGGACGGCTACCAGGAAGCGCTGATCCCCACCTCCAAGTTCCGCCTCTCGCCGTGCTGGGCCTACTGCGACCGGCTGGTGATGCTGGACGTGGCGGACAAGGCCTACCAGGAAAACCTGAGCATCTTCATCCCTGAAGACAAGCTGAACCTGGACGTTACCGTGCGGGCCACCCTGAGCATCAACCCCAAGAAAACCGCCGAGCTGTTCAACACCATCTCCCCGACGGACGGGCGCGGCACCACAGCCATCATCGCCAACGAACAGGTCTACCGCACCTATGCCAGCCAGATCATCCAGGCCGAAGTGCGCGAGTACCTGAGCCAGTACAGCATCAGCCAGATCGCCTCCAGCAACGAAAAGATCAATGCCGACCTGGGCCTGCGCCTGGGCAAGGCGATCGAGGCACGCACGCCGTTCTCGGTGCGCCACGTCGGCATCACCAACCTGAAGTACCCCGACATCATCACCAAGGCGCAGGAGGCTGCCGCCGAGCGCCGTGAAGCCATCCAGCAGGAAGAGGCGCAGACGCAAGTGTCCGCCGCCCGCCTGGAGCGCGAGCTGCGCGAAGCCCGCCTGCAACGCGCCATCGAGAAAGAGAAAGCCGAAACCGAAGCCCTGGCCCAGGCCACCCTGGCCGCCTCGGTCGATTCCCGCGTGCTGGAGCTGCGCAAGCTGGAAAACCAGCGGGCCTGGATCGAGAAGTGGGATGGCCAGCTGCCCTCCACCGTCCTGAGCGACGCCGTGCCCATGGTGCCGCTGAAATGATCGCCGCGCTGAACCTGATCCCGCTGGCCCTGCTGGCGCTGGCCGCCTGGGCCGTGTGGAAGAAAAGCCGGGCGGGCCTGATCGGCGTCGTGCTGCTGGCCGCCGTCTATGCGGTGGTGCAGCCGTCCTACCTGCCCAAAGGGACGGTGGAACGCAGCCCCGTGCCCGCCTTTACCCCGTCGGATGCCGCCATCGAAGACCGCAACCGCAAACCCACGCCCATCGAGGAACGTGACCAGTGGATGCAGGAAGCCGTGCGCAACGGCCTGGATTTCAAAAAATCCAACTAAACCCCGCATACTTGGCTTTTTTCACAGGAGATGAACGCATATGACCGAATTTGTTCTGAGCAGCCCCGACATCCCCGCCAACGGCACCATCCCGCAGGAATTTGAATTCAACAGCTTTGGCTGCACGGGCCGCAACGAATCGCCCGTGCTGCGCTGGCAGGGCGCACCGGCAGGCACGCAAAGCCTGGCACTGACGGTATACGACCCGGATGCGCCCAGCGGCAGCGGCTGGTGGCACTGGATGGTGATCGACCTGCCTGCCGATACCACCGAGCTGCAACCCAATGCGGGCGCGGCCGGCAGCGCCACCCTGCCCGCCGGTGCGCGGCAAATCCGCAACGACTACGGCAGCTTTGCCTGGGGCGGCGTGTGCCCGCCGCCGGGGGACAAGCCGCACCGCTACGTATTCACCGTCCACGCCCTGTCGGTGCCCAGGCTGGACATTCCGGACGACGCCACGGCCGCGCTGGCCGGTTTCATGATCAACGCCAACTGCCTGGGCACGGCCAGCTTTACCGCGCTGTACGGTCGGTAAACCAAAACTAAAACCCAAGCAAAATAAAAAAAGAGAGCTTCTATCGCTGGTATTCATTGGATTTCAGGTTAAAAACTATCTGAAATCCTTTGTTTATCAGCGGTAGAAGCTCTTTTTTTAGAACGTGTTTACGATCTCGGCGCGAAGGGGTGCGGGATGCGGATCGGGATGGGCTGCTAGGCGCAAACCGCAGCCATAGCGGTGCTATGGCGAGGATTTGCAACGACGCAGAGCGCCCGAGGCCGCGACTGCACACCCGCGCGGAGATCGTGAACAGGTTCTTAAAACATCTTGGCGATTACGAGAACGATTCCTCCAGCGCCCCGCCCTCCAGGTGCTGCACGTCGCCCCAGCCCACCAGGGTCAGCCCCTGCGGCGTCCACAGCAGGCGGTTGATCGCCGTATTCGTCAGCGCCCAGGTACGCGGCGCCTGCAGATCCTGGCCGGTTGCCAGGCGGTACAGCATGTCCATCACCCCGCCGTGGGCAACCAGGGCGATCTGGGCGCCGACATGTTGCTGCGCCAGTTGCTGCACGGTGGCGGCGATGCGTTCGCGCAGCTGCTCCAGCGACTCCCCGCCCCCCGGAAAGACGAACTGCGGGTCGCGCTTGCGCCAACGGTAGGCGTCCTCCGGGTGGGACTGCTCCACCTGCGCAAAGCTGCGGCCTTCGAACGCACCGAAGCAGCGCTCACGCAGCCCCGGCGCGGCATGCACGGCTGCGCCGGTGGTGTGCGCCAGCGCCTGCGCGGTCTGCCAGGCACGTTGCAGGTCGCTGCTGTAGATGGCGGCCAGGGGTTCCTCGGCCAAAGCCTGCGCCGCCTGCATGGCCTGGGCCTGGCCGGTGGCGTTCAAGGGGATGTCGGTATGCCCTTGAATGCGGCCATCGACATTCCAGGGGGTTTCACCGTGCCGGATGGCGATGATGCGGGTTGCGTCCATGGGGTTTGCGCCGGAAGGGGCGATGTGGGGGAAACTGCCGATTTTACAAACCCGGATTTCCTTGCGCCGACCGCGCGTGTTTTCCGCCTTCTTCGCTGCAAATTCCGGCGCGATCGCTGCAAAACACGGCATTGCATTTATCCGCACGCAACTTCGGCCAATTTTCGAGAAAAATGGCGTAATTTGGCATTTTTTAGACGCTGAAAAATCATGCCGACTATTTGGCCCCGGCACCCTGGGCAGGCCGGGCCGAGGCTCTCACAATCGGCCTCCATCGTTTTTGCTTTGGAGACCTGCCATGTCTACCTGGACTTTGTCCGCCATCGAAGAATTGTTTGCCCAGCCGTGGCTGACGCTGATGCAGCGGGCCACCGCCGTCCACCAGGCGCACTGGCCCACCCCGGATGTGGAGCTGGCGACCCTGCTGTCGGTAAAAACCGGCGGCTGCCCGGAAAACTGCGGCTACTGCCCGCAATCGCAAAGCTTCGACACCGGGCTGCACGCCAGCAAGCTGCTGCCCGAGGACGAAGTGCTGCACGCGGCCAAGGCCGCCAAGGCGGCCGGGGCCACGCGCTTCTGCATGGGGGCGGCCTGGCGCAGCCCGAAAGAGCGCGATCTGGAAAAGATGGCCAGCATGATCGCCAACGTCAAGGCCCTGGGGCTGGAAACCTGCGCCACGCTGGGCATGCTCTCGCCCGAACAGGCGCAGACCTTGCAGACTGCCGGGCTGGATTACTACAACCACAACCTGGACACCAGCCCCGCGCATTACGCCCAGGTGGTGACCACGCGCAGCTACCAGGACCGCATCGACACCCTGACCGCGGTGCGCGAAGCGGGCATCAAGGTGTGCTGCGGCGGCATCATCGGCCTGGGCGAGCAGCAGGCCGACCGCGCCAGCCTGATTGCCGAGCTGGTCAAGCTCCAGCCCGAATCGGTGCCCATCAACAGCCTGGTGCCCGTGCCCGGCACGGTGCTGGCCAGCAGCGCCCCGGTCGATCCGCTGGACTTCGTGCGCGTCATCGCCGTGTGCCGCATCACCATGCCCAAGGCCCGCATCCGCCTGTCGGCGGGCCGCCAGCAGCTGGGCGAAGCGGTGCAGGCGCTGTGCTTTCTGGCCGGGGCAAACTCGATTTTTTACGGCGACAAGCTGCTGACCACCGGCAACCCGGACACCCGGGCCGACGATGCACTGCTGGAAAAACTGGGGCTGCGCACCGTCGCCCCGCAAGCGCAGGCAGCCCCCGCTGCGGGTTGCGGTTGCGCTTGCGGCACGCCTACTGCGCAGCCGGCGCTGGCGTAGCCGCCGGCGCGGCCTGGGGGGCGGGCGCCTGCGGTTGGGCGGCGGCGTCCTTGGGCGGCGTCGTCACCTGGCGCGGCCCGCTGGGCGGGAAGGGGAAGCCCGTCAGGGCTGCATCGAACAGCGCCGGCCAGATGGTGCTGTCGTCCACGCGCACTTCATCGTACTGGGCCGAGGTTTCGTAGACGATGCGCTGGGTCTGCTGGTCGCGCAACACCAGCTTGACGGCCCGCAGGTACACCCGGGGCGGGGCGTCCATCATCATCCAGTGCATGTTCCAGCCGCTGTACCAGCCCCCGCCGTAGCCCAGGCCCCAACCAAAGCGCGGGCCGTAGTAGTAGGGGTCCCAGGTCGGGTGGCTGGCCCGCCCTTCGCCCGCCGAAGCGCCCACCTGCACCACCAGCCGGGCCAGGTCGGGGCGCACATCGCGCTTGAGGCCGACTTTCTCCAGGGCGGCCTCGGCAGCCGCCTCGATCTGGGCAAAGCTGGCCTGCTGGGCCTGGGACGGCAGCACCTCCAGCCGGTAGGTGGCCGGCAGCGTCACGCCCTGCATGCTGGAGTACGACTGCACGTCGCTGGTAATGGCGGTGGGGCCGACGGCGCACCCGGCCAGCGCCAGGGCGCTGCCCAGCACAGCGGCGCAGCGCACCACGGTAGTTTTCAGTTGGGGCATCAGGACCTCCTTGCCCGCGAGGGCGATTACTCGACAGAAGAACGGCTGCGCTGTACGACCTGCGGCACGGGCAGAGGTTCATCGTCGAACGCAATATCGCCATTGGGGTCGGCAATGCCGGTGGCCTTGGCGTTTTTGAAATCGTGCAGTTTGGGATCCATCATATGCGTGGTCACCACGTGGCCCATGGCGCGGAACATGCTCTCGATGCGGCCCGGGTGCTTCTTCTCCCACTCGCGCAGCATTTCATTGACGGCCACGCGCTGCAGGCCGTCCTGGCTGCCGCACAGGTTGCAGGGGATGATGGGGAACTGCTGGTATTCGGCCCAACTGCGCGTATCGCGCTCGGGCACATAGCACAGGGGGCGGATGACGACGTGCTTGCCATCGTCGCTGACCAGCTTGGGCGGCATGCCCTTCATGCGGCCGCCGTAGAACAGGTTGAGCAGCATGGTGGCCAAAATGTCGTCCCGGTGGTGGCCCAACGCCACCTTGGTGCATTGCA
>JAHRXD010000100.1 GCA_019104825.1 Comamonas sp. | reverse complement strand
GATCATCAGCGGGATCAGTTTTTCGGGGAAATGGTAGGGGCCGTAGTTATTGGAACAGTTCGTCACCAGTACCGGGAGCTTGTAGGTGCGGTGCCAGGCGCGCACCAGATGGTCGCTGGCGGCCTTGCTGGCGGAATAAGGCGAACTTGGCGCATAGGGGGTGTCCTCGCGGAACAGCCCGCCGGATTTGCCCAGGTCGCCGTAAACTTCATCGGTGGAAACGTGGTGGAAACGGAACACCTCCTGCCGGTCGGACGGGAGCGAAGTGAAATATTTGCGGGCGCTTTCAAGCAGTTTGTAAGTGCCTTCGATGTTGGTCCGGATGAATTCGCCGGGACCGTCGATCGAGCGGTCCACATGCGATTCCGCGGCCAGGTGCATGACGGCGTCGGGCCGGTGCTGGGCAAAGATGCGGTCAAGTTCGGCGCGGTGGCAGATGTCCACCTGCTCGAAAGCATAGCGGGGGCTGGCGCTGCATTCGGCCAGCGAGCCGAGGTTGCCGGCGTAGGTGAGCTTGTCGACATTCACCACGCTGTCGCGGGTATGGCGGATGAGGTGGCGAATCAGGGCCGAGCCAATAAAGCCAGCGCCGCCAGTGACCAGGAGTTTCATAGGGATGTAAGTAGCTGCTGACGTATTCTGCTCTCAAGCAACGAACGATTGTAAACAGCGGGGCCGTGGCGCTGGCCGGGCGGGTTCTAGAAGCACGTTCGTGCTAATTATGCGGACTACCTTGGCTACACTTACGCACCGCCCCGGACGGGGTTTTATTTTGTGTCGCTATGTATTCTGCTGTCATCACGGGCACCGGGCTGTACCAGCCGCCTTTCACGATCACCAATACCGAGCTGGTCGAAGCCTTCAACCGCTATGTGGATTTGCACAATGCCCGCCATGCGCAGGCCATCGAGCGGGGCGAGCAGGCGCCGTTGCAGCATTCGAGCGTGGAGTTCATCCAAAAAGCCTCGGGCATCCAGCAGCGCTACGTGATGGAAAAAAGCGGCATTCTCGACCCCGAACGCATGTTCCCCCATTACCCGCAGCGCGGCGACGATGAACTGTCGCTGATGGCCGAGATTGCCGTGGCCGCTGCGCAGCAGGCGCTGGCGCAGGCCGGGCGCACCGGGGCGGACGTGGACATGGTGCTGTGCGCCGCCTCCAACATGCAGCGGGCCTACCCGGCGATGGCGGTGGAAATCCAGCAGGCGCTGGGCGCCGGGGGCTACGGGTTCGACATGAACGTGGCCTGCTCGTCGGCCACGTTTGCGCTGGAGCAGGCGGTCAATGCCGTGCGCTCTGGGGCAAGCCGTTGCGTGCTGGTGGTGAACCCGGAAATCACCTCGGCCCACCAGGAATGGCGCGACCGCGATTGCCACTTCATCTTTGGCGATGTGTGTACCGCCATCCTGATCGAACGGGCCGATGCCGCCGTGGCAGCCGAGCGCTGGGAAGTCCTGAGTACCCGGCTGGCGACGCAGTTTTCCAACAACATCCGCAACAACTTCGGTTTCATGAACCGTTGCGAGGGCACCGACCCCCAGGCCCGCGACAAGACCTTCCGCCAGGAAGGGCGCAAGGTGTTCAAGGAAGTGGTGCCGATCGCCGCCGCCCACATCGAGGGCCATCTGGCCCAGCTGCAATTGCAGCCCGATCAGGTGCGCCGCTACTGGCTGCACCAGGCCAATGAGGGGATGAACCAGCTCGTCATCAAAAAACTGGTGGGCACGGCCACTGCCGACCGCGCTCCGCTGATTCTGGATACCTTTGCCAACACGGCCTCTGCCGGCTCCATCATCGCTTTCCACCAGCACCGCGCCGACCTGCAAGCCGGGGACGTGGGCGTGATCTGCTCCTTCGGCGCAGGCTATTCGGTGGGCAGCGTGGCGGTGCGCAAGCAGTAAGAGCGTGTTCCAATAAAAAAAATAGCTGCTACCGCTGGTAGTTATTGGGTTTCAATATTAAATATTGCTGAAATCCAATAATAATCAGCGGTAACAGCTATTTTATTTGAATCAATTAAGCAAGAGTCTCTGCCTGCACGGCCCTGGCGGCGACACGTGCTGCGGCCAAATCCCAGGCGCCGGTGCCGATGCTCTTGAAGACAAAGGGGCCCGCGCCGCCGGGGCCGTCTTGCATGAGCGAACCCAGCGAGCGCACCCGGCGCCAGTCGATGCCCGCACGCAGCAGGTCGCCTGCCTCGTGGCGGGCGCCTGCCGGGTCGTCGGAAAACAGCACGCTGCCGTCCAGCGTAGTTTTGCCGATCTCGGCCATTTCGGGCTTGAATGCGCCCACGCCGTGACCGTGATGACCACGTCCACGCTGGCGGGAATCGCCTCGGGGCAGGCAGCGATGTACGGGTGGATGGGGCGCAGGCTGTCGCTGAAGGCCGCGGCCGCTTGCGGGCTGCTGCCGCGCACCCAGATTCGGGCCTGCGGGTAAATCGCAGCCAGCGCCTGCACGTGGTAGCGGGCCTGTGCGCCGGTGCCGTACAGCAGGATTTCCCGGGGTGCAGACGTTGCCAGTTTGCGGATTGCCAGCAGCGTGATGGCTGCGGTGCGGCGGCCCGTGACCTCCGGCCCGTCCAGGGCAAACAGCGGCTGGCCGGTGGCGGCATCGCACACCGTGACCGTGCCGTGAATGGTCGGAATGCCCAGCCTGGCGTTTTTGGGCTGCACAGTCACCAGCTTGTGAATTCCGATGTCGGCGGCAGTCGCCGGCATGCTCAGCAGCACACAGCCATCGCCCAGCGGCACCACCATGCGTTCGGGGCTCAGGATCAGCCCCTGCGCATATTCGCCTGCGGCCACGGCCAGTGCGTCGATGACGGTGCGGAAATCCAGCAGCTCGGCCGTGCGGGCCGGGCCGAACACAGTCATGCCGTGGCTGGCGGCGGGTTTTTGCAGCTCGGGGAAGGCGGGCATGGGAAGGCTCCTGGGGCTAATAAAGGACGGGGAGAGGCAGCTCCCAGGTACTTTACCGCCCCTGGGACGGCGGGTTGGGTGACGGGGCAGACCGAGGATAGGGCCGGTACAACCGCACCTGGTTGCGCCCCCGGTTTTTGGCCTGGTACATGGCGGTATCGGCGCATTTGGTCAATTCCGCTTCGGTGCGGCCATGTTCGGGGTAGAGGGCGATGCCCTGGCTGCTGGAAATTTCCAGGCGGTGCCCGCCAATCTCGAAGGGCTGCTTGAGCGCAAGGTGGATTTTCTGCGCCACCCGCATGGCGCTGGAGGCATCGTGCACCCGGCTGAGCAGGATCAGGAACTCGTCCCCGCCGATGCGGGCCACGATGTCCGAGCCGCGCACGCAGGCATTGATGCGCGTGCCCACGGCGCACAGCAGCCGGTCGCCCACCAGGTGGCCGCAGGTGTCGTTGACGGGTTTGAACTTGTCCAGGTCCATGTAGATCAGCGCCATCGGATGCTGGTCGCGTTCGGCCAGGGCGCGGGCTTGCTGGAAGTGTTCGCTGAACAACGAGCGGTTGGCCAGCCCGGTCAGGGCGTCGTGCTGGGCCATATGCGCGATGCGCTCCTGCTGGCGCTTGCGCTCGGTAATGTCGCGGGTGATGCCTTGAAGCTCGATGCGCTGGTTTTCCGGGTTGTGCATCAGGTGGCAGACCACCTCGACCCAGAGGGTGTGGCCGTCCTTGTGGCGCAGTTCCAGGGTGATGGTTTCATGGCCCCGGCTGGTGATATCGCCCGCCTTGAACCGGGGCAGGCCCGGTTGCACGATGCGTTCGATGGCCTCCCGTGCGCCGGGCAGGCCGTTTTGCAGCACCTCCTCGGCGCTGTAGCCGAGCAGGGGCTGCACGGACGGGCTGACGTAGCTGAAGTGCAGGGTCTCCACGTCCACGGTCCAGATCACGTCCTGCATCTCTTCCGTCAGCATGCGGTAGCGGCTCTCGCTCAGGCGCAGTCGGGTCTGGGTGCTGCGCAGGCGCTGGTTGGTGCGGTAGATGTAGACGATCACCCCGATGCCCAGCAGCACCAGCATGGCCGCGCCGACCAGTGTGCGGGTCAGCGCATTGCGGGCCTGCTGCAACTGCCGGTCCTTGGCGCTTTGGAACAGCAGGGGCTGAACGTCGAAGTCTGGCGGCACCAGGCCCAGGTGGGTGTAGGTGGCGGTAATCTGCTCCCAGCGTTCCTGGGTCATGTAGCCCACTTCGACCAGGTCGGGCTGCATGAGCTGGATGATCTGCTCGGCCTCGAACTCCAGAAAGGCACGGCTCAGGTCGGGGGCGTAGTCACGCAGGATGAGGTCGATGACTTCCTCGCGGTGCGCCAGCGCGTACTTCCAGCCGCGCACGCTGGCGTCCCAGAAGGCGTGGGCCAGCGCGGGCCGGCTGCGGGTGAGGACTTCGCTGGCAAACAGGTTGTCGCCGTAAAAATCGATGCCCGCCCGGCGCGGCGTGTAGATGTGAAACGGCACGCCCAACTGGTTGAGCTGAAACGGCTCATAGCTGGAATAGCCGGACATGATGGCCACCTTGCCGCTGGCCAGATCGCGCACGTCGCCGCTGTGCGGTAGCAGGTGCAGCGTCTGCGCAGGAATGTTTTCCCCGGCCAGGTAGGCCAGCAGTTCCCCGGCGGAGGCTTCCAGCATCGTCGGCGCGTTGCCCTGTTCACGCAGCAGGTGCAGCGGCTTGTCGGCATGGGTCAGCAGCACCTGGGGAGAGTGTTGCAGCACCACGCCCAGCACCTGCACGGGCAGCCCGGCGGCGCGGCTTTGCACCAGGCCGCTGGTGCCGATGCCGAAGTCCGCCCGCCCTTCGATCACGTCCTGCACCGGGTCGGAATCGGGGGTGCCGGGGCGGATGTCCACTTCCAGCCCGGCCTCGCGGTAATAGCCCTGCTGCTGCGCGGCGTAGTACCCGGCGAATTGAAACGCATGGCGCCACTTCAGCTGCAGGCTCACTGCCGTTGCTGCATGGGCCGGGCCTGTGAACAGGCCGGGCAGGGACAGCAGAAGGCAGGCCAGAAGGGTCGCAAGGCGCATACGGGACAGGGGGGAGGAGGCGGGCAAAGCCGATAATTCTAATTATTCATAAATAAATGTTAATAATTTTTAACTATCAATTGACTCTTGGAGGGCTATGTGGGCAGGCTATGGGCCTGCCGGTTGGCGGGGTTTTCCAGGGGGCCGGGGCTTACAACGTCGGCAGCAGCGTCTCGGCGGTGCGCACCTCGCCGCGCAGGGTGTAGGTCATGGCTTCGGTGATGTTCACGTCGATCAGCTGGCCGATCAGGCGTGCGCTGCCGGGGAAGTTGACCACGCGGTTGCACTCGGTGCGGCCCATCAGCTCGCCGTTGTCGCGCTTGGAATAGCCTTCCACCAGCAGGCGCTGGGTGGTGCCCACGCGCTCTTCGCTGATGTCCTTGATGTTCTGGTTGATGACCGCTTGCAGCTCCTGCAGGCGGCGCAGCTTGACCTCGTGCGGCGTGTCGTCGTGCAGGTTGGCGGCGGGCGTGCCGGGGCGCGGGCTGAAGATGAAGCTGAAGCTGTTGTCGAAGCGCACGTCGGCGATCAGCTTCATCATTTTCTGGAAGTCGTCCTCCGTCTCGCCGGGGAAGCCGACGATGAAGTCGCTGCTCATCGCCATGTCGGGGCGGATGGCCCGCAGCTTGCGCACCGTGCTTTTGTATTCCATGGCGGTGTAGCCGCGCTTCATGGCCATCAGGATGCGGTCGCTGCCGTGCTGCACCGGCAGGTGCAGATGGCTGACGAGTTGCGGCACCCTGGCGTAGACGTCGATCAGGCGCTGGGTG
>JAHRXD010000265.1 GCA_019104825.1 Comamonas sp. | reverse complement strand
CGTGAACATGATGGAGCTCATCAACAACATCGCAAAGGCGCACTCGGGTCTGTCCGTGTTCGCTGGCGTGGGTGAGCGTACCCGCGAGGGCAACGACTTCTACCACGAGATGGCCGACTCCGGTGTCGTGAATCTGGAGAACCTGGGCGAGTCCAAGGTGGCCATGGTTTACGGCCAGATGAACGAGCCCCCGGGCAACCGTCTGCGCGTGGCCCTGACCGGCCTGACCATCGCCGAGTCCTTCCGCGACGAAGGCCGCGACGTGCTGTTCTTCGTGGACAACATCTACCGTTACACGCTGGCCGGTACCGAAGTGTCCGCCCTGCTGGGCCGGATGCCTTCCGCCGTGGGCTACCAGCCGACGCTGGCCGAGGAAATGGGCCGTCTGCAAGAGCGTATTACCTCGACCAAGGTCGGGTCCATCACGTCCATTCAGGCCGTGTACGTGCCTGCCGACGACTTGACCGACCCTTCGCCCGCCACCACCTTCGCCCACTTGGACTCCACCGTGGTGCTGTCGCGCGACATCGCCGCCCTGGGTATCTACCCCGCCGTGGACCCGCTGGACTCGACCAGCCGCCAGCTCGACCCGCAAGTGGTCGGTGAAGAGCATTACAAGGTGGCTCGCGACGTGCAGGGCACGCTGCAACGCTACAAGGAACTGCGCGACATCATCGCCATTCTGGGGATGGACGAATTGGCACCGGAAGACAAACTGGTCGTGGCCCGTGCCCGCAAGATTCAGCGTTTCCTGTCGCAGCCCTTCCACGTGGCCGAAGTGTTTACCGGCGCCCCCGGCAAATACGTGCCCTTGGCGGAAACCATTCGCGGCTTCAAGATGATCGTGGCCGGCGAGTGCGATCATCTGCCCGAGCAGGCTTTCTACATGGTCGGCACCATTGACGAAGCCTTCGAGAAGGCCAAGAAACTGGCAGCTTGATGCGGTGGGCGGGGTGAAAGACCTGTTTTTCACTCCGCCCCGCGCTGAAGACAGTTTTGCTTTTTCTAAGGAGAGCCCACGATGAACACCATCCACGTTGATGTGGTCAGTGCCGAAGAGTCCATCTTCTCGGGCGCCGCGCGTTTTGTTGCGTTGCCTGGCGAGGCGGGCGAGCTGGGCATTCTGCCCAAGCACACCCCACTGATCACCCGCATCAAGCCCGGCTCGGTGCGTATCGAGAAGGCCGATGGCGGCGAAGAATTTGTCTTCGTGGCCGGTGGCATTCTGGAAGTGCAGCCCAATTGCGTGACCGTTCTGTCCGACACTGCCATTCGTGGCAAAGACCTGGACGAGCAAAAGGCCAAGGAAGCCCAGGCGGCTGCCGAAGAGGCGTTGAAAAATGCCAGGAACGATCTGGACCTGGCCCGCGCCCAGTCGGAGCTGACCGTGCTGGCAGCCCAGCTGGCTGCGCTGCGCCGCTTCCGGGGTCAGCGCTAAGTCAAGCCTTCGCGGTAAAACAACCACCTTCGGGTGGTTTTTTTATGGCGGTACATTTAAAAACATAGCTTTTACCGCTGGTGTTTATTGAATTTCAGTATAAAAATAATCTAAAAACAAGTAATCAAGGGCAGTAGCAGCTATTATTTTATAAAGGAGTGCTGGGATGGACGCCATCGTCAAACAAGCCATGGCCAAGTGGCCGAATGTGCCCGACTGCTACGGCTGGCTGGGTCTGGATCAGCGCGGTCACTGGTGGCTGCGTGATTTTGCGGCGCAGGCGGCGGGTGCATTTGCCGTGAGCAAAGGCTCGCGGCTGGAGCATGTCCAGCTCATTGCCTTTATCGAGCGCAATTACGCCGTGGACGAGCGCGGCTGCTGGTTTTTCCAGAATGGCCCGCAGAGGGTGTTTGTCGAGCTGGAGAACACGCCGCTGGTCTGGCGGGTGCAAGAGGACGGCGCTGTGCGCTCGCATACCGGCCTGGCCGAGGTGCCCCGGCAGTGCCTGCTCGACGAAGATGGCCGGCTCTACCTGCACACCGCGCAAGGGCTGGGCCTGGTGCATACCCAGGACATGTGGCAGGCGGCCGATTGCCTGGAGCAAGGGCGCTGGTCGGCTCCGCAGGTGCAGGCCTGGGCGGCATTGCCGCAGCAGTTCGGTTTTGTGCGCAGTCCGCAGGCGCTGGCGGAGCCGGGCGTGTCGGGCTGATGGCGTCCGAACTGCCGTTGCAGCAATCGTCGGGGTTGAAAAACCGGCAATGAAAAGAGGCTTGCCATGGCAAGCCTCTTGGGTTTTGTGCGGATGAAAAATTAATTGCTTTGCGCTGGCTCGGGTTCATCGAACTTGCCGCCGCCGGCGTTGGCCATGTAGGCCACGCCCCGGGCAATTTCCAGGTCGGAGAACTGGCCGCCGCTTTGCGGACTCATGGCGCCCTTGCCGTGCAGGGCGGCTTGCACCAGCGCTTCAAAGCCCTGGCCCAGGCGCGGCCCCCATTCGGCAGCGTTGCCGAAGACCGGGGCGCCCGAGATGCCGCTGGCATGGCAGGCCGCGCATTGGGCCTTGAAGACTGCTTCGCCATTGGCCAGGGGGCGGTCTTTCTGTTCTGCACGCAGGGTCACGGAGCCGACTTTTTGCAGGCGCTGGGCCTTGGCCAGGTCGCCGGTCGTGCTGGGCACGGAGCCGGAAGGGGCGCCGCCGCCCAACAGGATGAGTGCGATGCTCAGGCCAATACCGGCGGCAGTGGCCAGGAGAAAAAAGGTGGTGGAGTGGGACGCGCTGCCGGAGGCGTTTTGTTGGGGGGCGTTCATGACGTTCTTGGGTGGGTAGAGGGCAAAATTTCAGCGCCCGATGGCTGTGGATTCGCATGGACACGCGATTTGCACAGAACGATCGGGCGATGGCAGAAAACCGAAGAAGGCATTATATCCATAGGGGTTTTGCTGATGCTGCTCAAGTACCCACCGCAGCATCGGCGCAGGCCCCCCGGATTTACCCTTGCTGCGGGGTATTGCGCGTCGGGTGCGTTGCCGTGGTCGGGGTGTTCCAGCCGCCCCCCAGGGCTTTGTAGAGCTGGATCTGGTTGATTTGCTGAAGCAGGCGCGTTTGCACATCCGCCTGTTCCAGTGCAAACAGCGAGCGCTGGGCATCGAGCAGGTCCAGGTAGCTGGCCACGCCGTTGCGGTAGCGCAGGTCGGCCAGCTCCAGGCGGCGGCGTTCGGCATTCGCCTGGGCCGTTTGCGCCTGGGCCTGTTCGCGCAGGGTGTTGCGTCCGGCCAGGGCATCCGAGACTTCCTTGAAGCCGACCTGGATGGCTTTTTCGTATTGGGCGATGGCAATGTCCTTGTCCACCTTGGCAGCCCGCAGATTGGCCATGTTGCGCCCGGCGGTAAAGATGGGCAGGTTCAGCCCCGCGCCGACGTTGAAGCCCCAGGAGCCGCTTTGGAACAGGTCGGAGAGTTCGCGGCTGACGCTGCCGTATTGCCCGGTGAGCGAAATGCTGGGGAAGAATGCCGCGCGTGCTGCACCGATGTTGGCATTGGCGGCCAGCAATTGCTGCTCGGCCTGGCGGATGTCAGGGCGGTGGGTCAGGAGGTCAGAGGGCAGCCCGGCTGGAACATCAGACATGGGGGGCGTGCTGGCCAGTCGTGTGTGGGCGAGGGCTGCGCGGGCGCTTTCGGGCAACTCCTGCCCCAGCAGCAGCACCAGGGCGTTTTCATCCTGGGCCCGCTGGCGCTGTTGCTGGGCGGTGGTGGCACGGGCGGCCTCGACCAGGGATTCGGCCTGGCGCAGATCCAGTTCCGAGCTGACGCCGCTGTCAAAACGCAGCTGGGTCAGCCGCATCGACTCTTGCCGTGTTGCCAGGGTGCGGCTGGACAGATCCAGCAGCTCTTCATCGGCCAGCAGGGTGAGCCAGCCCTGGGCCACGCTGGCGACCAGGGCCAATTCGTACGCCTGGCGGGCTTCGTCGGTGGCGAAGTATTGCGCCAGGGCCGCCGACTTCAGGCTGCGGATGCGGCCAAAGAAGTCCAGTTCCCAGGAAGGAATCGCCAGTCCGGCCACAAAGGTATTGCCCAGCTCCCCGGTGGTTTCGCTATTGCCGCGCGTAGCGTTGCCCTGGGCGGACAGCTGCGGCAGCAGGGCGGAGCGCTGTATCTGGAATTGCGCCCTGGCTTTTTCCAGGTTCAGCGTGGCCACGCGCAGGTCGCGGTTGTTCGCCAGGGCCAGGGTGATGAGCGCCTGCAACTGGGTATCGGTGAAGTAGCTTTGCCAGGCCGGTGCAGGCTGGGTGGCCGTGCTTTCCTGTGCCGGCTGCGCCGTCGGTGCGGTTTGCGCGAAGTGCGCAGGCACCGGGGCGGCAGGGCGTTCATAGGCCGGGATGAGGGAGCAGCCGCCCAGCAACGTGCTGGCTGCGGCCACTGCGGAGAGAACGAAGTGTTTAGTCATGGTCTTGCAATTCAATGCCAGCTTCTTGCGCATGGCGGCGGTTGATCTCTTGCTGGCGGGCGCTGCCCTTGAACAGGGAGCGCACCACCACGAAGAAGACGGGCACAAAAATCACGGCCAGGATGGTGCCGCCGACTATGCCGCCGAGTACGCCCGTACCAATGGCACGCTGGCTGGCCGAGCTGGCACCGTTGGCCAGCACCAGGGGCAGCACCCCCAGACCGAAGGCCATCGAGGTCATGATGATGGGGCGGAAGCGCAGGTGCGCAGCGCTGAGTGCCGCTGCCGCAATGCCCTTGCCCTGGGCTTGCAGGTCTTTGGCGAATTCGATGATCAGAATGGCGTTTTTCGCTGACAGGCCAATCACCGTAATCAACCCCACCTGGAAGTACACGTCATTGGCGTAGCCGCGCAGCAAAATGCCCAGCAGCACGCCCAGAACGCCCAGGGGCACGACCAGAATCACCGCCAGGGGGATCGACCAGCTCTCGTACAGGGCGGCAAGGCACAGGAATACCGCCAGCACGGCAAAGCCGTACAGGAGGATGGCCTGCGAGCCGGCGAGTTTTTCTTCGCGGGACTGGCCCGTCCATTCGTAGCCGAAGCCGGGGGGCAGTTGCGCGGCCAGGCGTTCCATTTCAGCCATGGCATCGCCCGTGCTGAAACCGGGGGCCGCATTGCCGACAATGCGCATGGCCGGATAGCCGTTGTAACGCACGGTTTGCTGTGCGCCCTTGACCCAGCGGGTGCTGGCAAAGGTCGACAGCGGCATCACCTGCCCCTGGGTGTTGCGCACGCTCAGCGCCAGCAGATCGTCTGCCTGCATCCGGCCTGTGGCATCGGCCTGCACCACCACGCGCTGCATCCGGCCCTGGTTGGGGAAGTCGTTGACGTAGCTGGATCCCAGGGCGGTGGAGAGCACGCCGTTGATGGCGTCAAAGCTCACGCCCAGGGCGCTGGCCTTGTCGCGGTCGATATCGATTTGCAATTGCGGCGCGTCCTCCAGCCCGTCCGGGCGCACCTGGGTCAGCACCTTGCTTTGCATGGCCATGCCGAGCAATTGATTGCGGGCATTGGTCAGCGCCTGGTGGCCGCCATCGTTGCGGTCTTGCAGGCGGAAGGTAAAGCCCGTGGCGTTGCCCAGTTCAGGAATGGGCGGCGGATTGAGCGCGAAGATGAAGGCATCTCGCACACCGCCCATGGCCCCCATGATGCGCCCGGCCAGGGCATCGGCGGAATGCTCCGCACCGGCACGCTCGCCCCAGGGTTTCAGGGGGACGAAGGCCAGCCCCATGTTCTGCCCCTGGCCGGAGAAGCTGAAGCCCAGTACGCTGACCATGTTGGCCACTTCTTCCTGTTTCAGGACGAAGCCTTCCAGCTCCTGCATGACGGCCAGGGTGCGCTCCTGGGTGGCACCGGGCGGCAGCTGCACGTTCACGATGATGTAGCCCTGGTCTTCCGAGGGGAGGAAAGAGGTGGGCAGACGCTGGTAGATCACCACCACTGCGGCAGTGATGGCGCCATAGATCACCAGATAACGTCCGGCGCCGCGCAGCACGCGTGCAACAAGGCTCTGGTAGCTTTTGGAGGTGCGGTGGAAGCTGCGGTTGAACCAGCTGAAGAAGCCTTTCTTCGCATCGTGGTGATGGCCGACTTCCACGGGCTTGAGCAAGGTCGCGCACAGGGCGGGGGTCAGCGTCAGCGCCAGGAAGGCGGAAAACGAGATCGAGGCCACCATCACCGCCGAGAACTGGCGGTAGATATTGCCTGTGGCTCCGGCAAAGAAAGCGAGGGGCACGAAGACCGAGATCAGTACCACCGTCACGCCAATGATGGCACCGGAGATCTGGCGCATGGCCTTGCGTGCGGCCTCCAGGGGCGAGAGACCTTCCTCGCTCATGATGCGTTCGACGTTTTCCACCACGATGATGGCGTCATCCACCACGATGCCGATCACCAGCACCATGCCGAACATGGTCAGCACGTTGATGGAAAAACCCAGGGTGAGGAGCACGGCAAAAGTGCCCAGCAGGGCGATGGGCACCACGATCGTCGGGATGACGGTATAGCGCCAGTTTTGGAGAAACAGGAACATCACCAGGAACACCAATGCCACGGCTTCGATCAGCGTGTGCACCACCTGTGTGATGGAAATGTCCACGAACGTCGAACTGTCGTAGGGAATGGTGGCTTCCACGCCTTCGGGAAAGAATTTTTTCAACTCGTCCAGCTTGGCTTGGATGTCCTTGGCGGCTTGCAGCGCATTGCCCGACGGGGAGAGCTGCACGCCCATGCCCACCCCGGTCTTGCCATTGAGGCGTGCGGAGGTGGCGTAGGCCTGGCTGCCCAGTTCAATCCGGGCGACATCCTTCAGGCGCACGCTGGAGCCGTCCGGGTTGGCACGGAGGATGATGTTGCCGAACTGCTCCGTGGTGGTGAGCTGCCCGTTCACGACCACCGTTGCAGAAATGCTTTGCCCGGTGATGTTGGGCAAATCGCCGATGGAGCCGCTGGCAACCTGCGCGTTCTGGGCGCTGATGGCAGTGCGGACGTCGGCCGGCGTGAGCGCAAACCCCGTAAGTTTTACCGGGTCGATCCAGATGCGCATGGCCCGCTCGGCGCCGAACAGCTGCACTTGCCCGATACCGTTGATGCGCTGCAATTCCGGCTGGATGTTGCGGGCGGCGTAGTCGCTCAGGGCTGCTGTATCGATGTCTGGATTGGTGGAGGACAGCATCGTGAACAGCAGGAAGTTGGCACGGGATTGGTCCACCCGCACCCCCTGCTGGGTCACTACGGCCGGTAGGCGCGGGGTGGCGCGGGACAGGCGGTTCTGCACGTCCACCTGAGCCATCTCTGGGTCGGTGCCAGGCTCAAAGCTGATGGTCACGCTGCCGGTGCCGTTGGCCTGGGCCACCGACTCCATGTAAATCATGCCTGGGGAGCCGTTCATTTCGCGCTCGATCACGGCCAGCACGCTGTCCTCCAGCGTCTGGGCCGATGCACCGGGATAGGTGGCGTTGATGACGATGCTCGGCGGTGCTACCGGCGGATATTGGGCGATGGGTAACTGCTGGATGGCCACCAGGCCCAGCACGCTGATGAACAGTGCAATCACCCACGCGAAGATAGGACGGTCAATGAAAAATCGTGCCATGAGAACCTCGGTTTATTGCTGCGCAGCGGCGGGCGCGGCGGCTTCAGATGTACCGGGGGCTTGCCAGGGAACGGCCTTGACAGGTGTGCCGGGGGGGAGCATCTGGAGCTTCTGGAAGCCATCGACCATGACTTGTTCGCCCGCTTGCAGGCCGCTGTCAACCAGCCAGCGGTTGCCCTCGGCGTGGCGGATCTGTACCTTGCGCTGCTCGGCTTTTCCTTCCGGGCTGATTACGGTCACGGTATCGCCCTGTTCGGTGCGGGTCACGGCTTGTTGGGGCAGAGCAATGGCGTTGGCAACCTGGGCCTGCTCCAGGCGGATCCGGGCGTACAGGCCGGGCAGCAGCAGACCATCCGGATTGGGGACTTCAGCTCGCAAGGTGACTTGGCCGGTGCTGGCATCGACGCTCAGGTCGGTAAACAGCAATTTGCCGGGATGCTCGTAAATCGAACCATCTTCCAGTACGACATGCACGGCGGTTTCCTTGCCATTTGGGGTAGTGAGCTGCCCTTCCTGGATGGCCTTGCGCAGGGCAAACGCATCGGTGGCCGATTGGGTGAAGTTCACATACACCGGATTGATCTGCTGCACCACGGCCAAGGCGGTGGCTTCTCCCTGGCCCACCAGTGCGCCTTCCGTAACCAGTGCCTGGCCGATGCGCCCGGAAATGGGGGCGGTGACCTTGGTATAGCCCAGGTTGATCTGGGCGGTCCGCACGTTGGCCTGCGCGGCTTTTACCTGGGCCTGCGCCTGGAGGTGGCTGGCCTGGGCATTGTCGAAGTCTTGCTTGCTGACAGCGTTGGCCTCGATCAAGGCAGAAAAGCGTTCAAACTGCGTGGCAGCTTGCAAGGCGTTGGCCTGTGCCTGGGCCAGGGCAGCGTTGGCGCTTTGGGCGGCGGCTTCGTAAGGCGCGGGGTCAATCTGGAAGAGCAATTGCCCCGCTTTGACGTCCGCACCTTCCTGGAACAGGCGCTTTTGCAGAATGCCTGCGCTGCGGGCGCGTATCTGCGCAACACGCGAGGCTTCAATCCGGCCAGGAAGTTCATTCACGATGCCCACCTGAGAGGGCGTGGCAACTACTACGCCGACGGGCACTTGCGGGGCCTTGCCCGCTGCCTGAGCGTTGGTGGCAGATTCCTTGGGCCCGCAGGCTGAGAGCAGAAGCATGCTGGTCAGGGCCAGGGGGAGCAAAAGCAGGCGCGGGGCAAAACCCGCTGTGCGACGATGAATGTGGCGCATAGTGATTGTTAACAGAGAGAAGCCGCAGAGGCGGGAGAGTATGAGGGATTGTTCTAAATGTGAAACATACATTCATGAATGTATAATCGAGCTATTCTAAGTCGGTAGATAGATAACCCTGTATATAAAGGGGAAATTTAAGGGGGTTGGGGTGGCGCGGCGCACAAAGGAAGATGCGGAGGCAACACGGGAACGGTTGCTGGATGCGGCGGAGCAGGTGTTTTATGTCCGTGGCGTATCAGGGGCGTCGCTGGCCGATGTGGCTAATCGGGCTGGCTTGACGCGAGGTGCGGTGTATTGGCACTTCAAGGACAAGCTTGATCTTTTCGACGCCATGATGCAGCGTGCCACTTTACCTATCGAACAGGTGCTGGAAGGTGGGCAGCAAGGGTCTGAAAGTCAGTCTCCAGTGGGGCGGATCGTGCGGCGCCTGGCGTTCATCGCCCATGCGGTCAGCACCGATGAGCGCGTGCGCCGTGTTTTTGAAATTGTGATGTTCAAGATCGAGCATGTCGGGGAAATGGTGGCGGTGCAGCAGCGCTGGGTGCTGGGTGTCGATCGGTTTATCTCCTTGCTGGAGCAGGATCTGGCCATGGCGTATGAGGAGCTGGATGCCGTCCCGGCGCTGTCGGCCGGATTGGCGGCAAAGGGATTGCAGGTGCTGTTCGATGGTTTGCTGCATGCCTGGCTGTTGCGCCAGGGAAGTTTTTCGCTGGAGGACGAGGGGCGGCAACTGGTGCAGTTCTATCTCAGAGGGTTGGGGCTTGCCGCGGATGTGTGGTCGTGAAATAGATAAAAATTTTCAAAAGAACAAAATTCACGCTAGAATGCCAGCTTGCAGATTTTTGCTTGTTTGCGTAAACGGCGTCAAAGCGGCTGTAGCTCAGTGGATAGAGTATTGGCCTCCGAAGCCAAGGGTCGTGGGTTCGATCCCCGCCAGCCGCGCCAAGCAGATGGTTTATCGAAAAATCTGCTACAATGAAAAGCTTTCCGGAGGAGTGCCCGAGTGGCTAAAGGGGGCAGACTGTAAATCTGTTGGCTTACGCCTACGCTGGTTCGAATCCAGCCTCCTCCACCATATATTTAACAAGCGCCACTCTGTGGCGTTTGTTATGCGGGAGTAGTTCAATGGTAGAACCCCAGCCTTCCAAGCTGATGACGCGGGTTCGATTCCCGTCTCCCGCTCCAGTAGCAATCTGCTGTTGAAGCGTTGCGCCCATGTGGCTCAGTGGTAGAGCACTCCCTTGGTAAGGGAGAGGTCGGCAGTTCGATCCTGCCCATGGGCACCAAAAGAGTGGTGCTGGTATTAGACTGCGCCTTTAGGGTTGGCATTCAGTTTTTTT
>JAHRXD010000257.1 GCA_019104825.1 Comamonas sp. | reverse complement strand
GACTGTAGGCGCAGCAGGCTGCCGACCGGATACACGCCCAGCGTCTTGACGAACGCAGAAAAAATATGCGTGTCCAGGTGCGTGCCGCACCATTGCGCCATGCGCTGCAGCGCAATGGCGGGCGACCAGCCGCTTTTGTAGGGGCGGTTGGACGTGATGGCGTCGTACACATCGCAGATGGCCGTCATGCGGGCCATCAGGCGGATTTCAGCGCCGCGCAGGCCATGCGGGTAGCCTTTGCCGTCCAGGTGTTCATGGTGGTGCAGGCAGGCATCCAGCACCTCGGCATCGGTAATGCTTTGCAGCAGCAGGGCGTGGCCTTGCCCCGGGTGCTGCTTCATGTGGGCAAATTCCTCGTCCGTCAGGGCGCCGGGCTTGTTCAGAATGCCCGGGTTGGTATAGACCTTGCCCATGTCGTGCAGCAGTCCGGCCAGTGCCGCCCGCTTGACCTGATGGGTTGGTAGCCCGAGATGGTGTGCCAGCGCCACCATCAAGGCGCTGACGGCGACCGAGTGCATGTAGGTGTAGGTATCGGCGCTTTTCAGGCGCACGACACTGAGCAGCGCGGCGGGGTGGCGCTCGACCGATTGCTGGATTTGCTCGGCCAGCGCCTCGGCCTGCTCGGGCGGGATGGCGTGGCCCATGCGGGCTTCGTGGAACATTTCCTGAACCGCCGCTTGCGCCTGCTTGCACTGCTCGCGGGCCTGCGCGATCTGTTCCTGCCACAGGCTCGGCGCATCGACCGGGGCCGGCGGCGCAGCAGGTGTGGCAGCCAGGCTGGGCTGGGCGGGCGCAGCGGCGGGCTGCACATCCAGGCCCCGCGACAGGTCGATCCACAGGCCCGCAATGCCGCTGGTCTGCAGGCGCTCCAGATCAGTGGTTTTTTTCAGCCTGAAACTACTTTTCCAGAAACCGTGGCTCAACCACGAGCCATCCAGTGCATGGATGTACATGCCCAGGCGCAGTTGAGAGGGAACAATGTGCTTCAGCATCAAAAAACTATTTAAGTATTGAAGACTAGCCGAACTAGCCGAATGAGCTGGCTCAGAATCAATACTTGTATTGTATCGAAAATATTATTTTTATTCTTTTGAATGTTTGGTGCGTCAGGAGCGCAAGCGGGAAAATGCTACTGAAAAAGAAGCTTTTCCCGCTTTATTTATATGATTTTTATATAGATTTCATAGTGAAAATGAAGATATGCCAGCGGTAAAAGCTATTGAATTGATAGATTTCGGCAGAGTATCCCTAGACCAGTGACTGCACCCAGCGCACGATCTCCGCTGTCCCCAGCGCACCGCTGATGCGGGCTTTTTCCTGGCCGTGGTGGAACAGGATCATGGTCGGAATGCTGCGAATCCGGTAGCGGCTGGCGATGTCGGGATGGGCCTCGGTATCCAGTTTGGCCAGGCGAATCCGGGGTTCAAGCTGCCCGGCTGCCTGGGCGAAGGCGGGAGCCATGTGCTGGCAGGGGCCGCACCAGGGGGCCCAGAAATCGACCACCACGGGCAGATGGCTGCGGGCGATGTGTGGGTCAAAGCTGCTGGCCGTCAGTGCCAGCGGCTGGCCGGTGAACAGTGGCTGGTGGCAACTGCCGCAATCGGGGTGCAGGGCCAGGTGCCCGGCCTGGACGCGGTTGGTTTTGTGGCAGTGTGGGCAGACGATGTGCAGGGCAGCGGTCATGGCAGACAGTCTTTCAGAAAAATGAAACTGTTGCCTAGCTAGGGGCGCGTGGGAAATTTTTCAACCCAGGCACGCGGGGAGGCTCTGCGCGGTTCTTAAAAGGTTTCCCAATCATCGGCATGGCCCGCCGCAGGGGCCGCTGCCGGTTTGGCGGGCGCTGCCGTCAGTGCGGGCGCCTTGGCGGGGCGTGCCGTGGCTTTGGCCGGGGCCGTTGCCGGTTTTGCCGCCACGCGCGGGGCCGCTGCCGGGCTGGCGGCGTGTGCTGCGGCCGGAGTGGCCGTGGTGGCCGGACGTGAGGTGGCTGCGCGGGTGGTGCCCTGCGCCAGTTTGAAGACCGATACCTCGGAGACCAGTTCCTGCGACTGGTGGCTCAGGCTGTTTGCGGCGGCGGCCATTTCTTCCACCAGGGCGGCGTTCTGCTGCGTGACCTGGTCCATCTGCACGATGGCCTCGCCCACCTGGCTGACGCCGGCGCTTTGCTCGCTGCTGGCGGCGCTGATCTCGCCCATGATGTCGGTGACGCGGCGGATGGCCTCGACCACTTCGGTCATGGTGGAGCCGGCCTTGTCGGCCAGTGCGCTGCCTGCTTCCACGCGGGTCACGCTGTCGGTGATGAGGTTTTTGATCTCTTTGGCCGCTTCGGCGCTGCGTCCGGCCAGGCTGCGCACTTCGCTGGCGACGACGGCAAAACCCCGGCCCTGCTCGCCGGCGCGGGCGGCTTCGACGGCGGCGTTCAGCGCCAGGATGTTGGTCTGGAAGGCAATGCCGTCGATCACGCCGATGATGTCGGCAATCCTGCGGCCGCTTTCGTCGATGCCCTTCATGGTGCCGACGACTTGCGCCACCACTTCGCCGCCCTGGCTGGCGACGCTGGAGGCGCTGATCGCCAGTTGGTTGGCCTGCCGCGCGTTTTCGGCGTTCTGCTTGACGGTGGCGTTGAGCTGTTCCATCGAGGCGGCAGTTTCTTCCAGGGCGCTGGCCTGCTCCTCGGTGCGGCTGGACAGGTCGTTGTTGCCCGAGGCGATTTCGCTGCTGGACATGGCCACGCCTTCGGCATTGCCGCGCACACCGGCCACCACCCGCGCCAGATTGGTGCGCATGGATTCCAGGCTGCGCAGGAGGTGGCTGACCTCGTCCTGGCCCGAGGCCCTGATCTCTACCGTCAGGTCGCCTTGCGCCACCGTATCGGTCACCTGCACTGCATAACCCAGGTCACGCCCGATCTGGCGCACCATGGTGCCGCCGATCAGCACGGCGATCAGCACTCCCAGCACGATGGTGCCGATGGCAACGGTCCGCAGGGTCTCGTAGGTGACCACGGTGTCTCGGTAGTTCTGGCCGGCTTCGAGGAGCTGGATGCCGATCAGTTCGCCCAGGGTGCCCTGCAAGGGGTCGATGGCCGGGTACATCTCGCTGATGATGAAGGCCTCCAGCCCTTGGCTGTCGTCGTTGCCCAGGAGGGTGTCGAGCTGGCGGATGGCCTCGTCGGCCTTGCCCATCAGCGGTTTGAGCTCGGCCATCAGCCGTGTTTCCTCCGCATCCATGTCGGTGGCGGCGTAGGCATTCCAGTTGGTTTCGATTTTCTTGCGCCCGTCGGCCAGATTCTGGCGGCCCTGTGCCGCAGTGAGGTTGCCGTTGCGCACCTTGTGCGCCGTGTCCACGGTATCGACGGCGTAGGCGTCGGAGACGGCCTTGAGCTGGGCCAGCGGCACCACGCGGTCTTCGTACACGGAGCGCATTCCTTCGCTGGTCTGCGCCATACCCAGTACCCCCGCCGCGCCTATGCCCAGCAACAGCAGGCACATGGTGATCAATAAGGCGGACAGACGGGTGGAAATCTTGAAGCGGTTCATGGTGTCTCCTGAGCGTGCCAATCAACGTGGCAGCAGGAAAAAGATTAATGTTTTTTGTTTCAATCAACGAAAAAACATAGTGACGGTCAAATAGTTTTTGCAATTCGTGACATTTTTCCTGCCTGCAAATAGACGTTTTCCAGGGTTTACCAGCGCCCGGAAGCGCTGCCGCGCCACTGCGCCCGCCATCGGCGTCGGCCCGGAAGGTTCTACAGGAATGGGATGGTTGCCGGGGCGCGAGCGCCAGCACCGGACGGCTAGCGCTGTCGGATCACAGCAGCACCGGAGCGTCCGGCAACTGGTTGCTGCGCGGCGTGCCGTCGGCTTCGGCGGGGAAGTGTTCCACCAGCAGTGCGGAGACCTGGGCCAGTACCTCGGTCAGCCCGTCCTCGTAGTGGCCCTGGCGCAGGGCGGCACCCAGGTGGGCCACCAGCGCCTGCCAAGTGGCGGCAGGCACGCGCCGGGCCAGTCCCCGGTCAGCGACGATTTCGATGGCGTGTTCGGCCAGCAGCAGGTAGATGAGTACGCCGTTGTTGTGTTCGGTATCCCACACGCGCAGCTTGCCGAACAGGGTGACGGCGCGTTCGCGTGCGCTGGCCCCGCGCCACAGGTAGGAGGGCGGCAGGCCGTTTTCGATACAGATGCGGATTTCGCCCGTGTGGCGGCGTTCGCTGGCGGCCACGCGCTGGCCCAGGCGCTGGAGCAGGTCGGGCGGCAGCATGCGGCGCTGGCCGATCTCGGCCCAGCGGTGGCTCAGCAGGCGGGCAATGCGGCGTGGCAGGGTGGGGAGGGATGCGGGTTGTTGTGTCATGTCAGAAATCCTGGGCGCTTAGAACGTGTTTACGATCTTTTCCTGGTGCCCGTTGCCCCGCCAAGGCGGCAGGTGCAAGGCGCAAACCGCAGTCGCCCTGGTGGGGCGGCGAGGATTTGCAACGCCGCAGATGCTGTCTTGGCGGGGCAACCCTTCGGGCAAGGCAGCCAACAGCCGCACTCGTCGTTGCGTACCTTGACCAGGCCACCAGCCTGGCCTGCGGCACGCGCCTAGATTGCGGCTGTTGGCTGCCTTGCGGGCACCAGGAAAAGATCGTAAACACGTTCTTACCAGTCGCCGGAGGCACCGCCCCCGCCAAAGTCTCCGCCGCCGCCGCTGCTCCAGCTACTGCCGCCACTGCTGCTGCCTGCGCCCCAGCCGCCGCTGCTCCAGCCGCCGCCGTTTGATCCGCCTCCACCGCCGCGCCCGGAAAAAATCCAGGCGTAGAACAGGGCAAGAACCCCCGCGACCGTTGCCAGACCGATGCTGGCGGTCAGCCAGAACGCCAGCAGGCCCGCACCGCCGCCCATGAGCAGGCCGCCGGCGATGCGCCCGAACAGGGCGCGTGCCACGGGGCTGATGAAGGCGACGCCGAAGAACAGGAAGATGGCCAGATCGCCCCAGTCCAGATCGTCGTCGGCAGCGGTGCTGTTGCCATCGGGCAGTGGCAGATCCTCGCCCGCGATGCGTGCGCCGATCTGTTCGACGGCGGCTTGCAGGCCACCGGCAAAGTCGCCGTCGCGAAAGCGCGGCTTCATTGCGCCGTCGATGATGCGGGCGGCAGCAATGTCGGGAATCGCCCCTTCCAGCGCCTTGGCCACTTCGATGCGCATCCGCCGTTCGTCCTTGGCGACGATGAGCAGCACGCCGTCGCCCACGTTGCGCCGGCCGATCTTCCAGGTGTTGCCGACGCGGTTGGCAAAGGCGGCGATGTCCTCCGGGGCCGTGGCGCCGACCAGCAGCACCACGACCTGCGAGCCGTGCTGCTGCTCGATGGCGGCCAGCTGCGCTTGCAGCGCATCACGCTCGGTGGCGGACAGGGTGGCGGTCTGGTCGATGACGTGCCCGGTCAGTGCGGGCACGGGCAGCAGTGGCTGGGCGCTGGCAGGCAGTAGCCCGGCAACTACCAGAACGATAGCTGCCAGCGATTTACAGATAAGGGATAAAGGCACTTTTTACTTGGAAAAATCGACGGTGGGCGGGGCGCTGATCTGTGCCTCGTTCTGCACGCTGAAATTGGGCTTGGGCGCGTAGCTGAAGACCATCGCCGTCAGGTTGCTGGGAAAGCTACGGGCCAGCACGTTGTATTGCTGCACGGATTCGATGTAGCGGTTGCGGGCCACGGTGATGCGGTTTTCGGTGCCCTCCAGCGTCACGCGCAGGTCGCGAAAGCCCTGGTTGGCCTGCAACTGCGGGTAGCGTTCAGACACCATCATCAACCGGCTGAGGGCGCTGGACAGTTCGCCTTGCGCCTGCTGGAACTGGTTGAAGGCTTCGGGGTTGTTCAGCGTCTCGGGCGTGACCTGGATGGAGGTGGCCCTGGCGCGGGCTTCGATCACCTTGGTGAGCGTTTCCTGCTCGAAGGCGGCTTCGCCCTTGACGCTGGCGACGATGTTGGGCACCAGATCGGCGCGGCGCTGGTACTGGTTCAGCACCTCGCTCCAGGCGGCCTTGGTCTGCTCGTCCAGGCGCTGGAAGTCGTTGTAGCCGCAGCCGCTCAGGCCCAGCGTCAGGGCAAGTGCGGCAAGAAAGGTGGCAAGAGTGCGTGGCATGGCGGGTGTCCGGAGGTGGGAGGGGGAATAAACGGGGGAGCCATTGTGCCGCACGCCCGCTTGGCGTGCCTGGCGCTGCGGATCAGGGCTGCTGGCGGTAGAGCAGCACTTTCAGGCTGCGCTCCTCGTCCACATCGGCAACGGCGGGCGGGTTGGGCTGGCGCTGCACGATGTGCAGGCCGGGGGCGTTTTCCTGGACGGCAGCGTGCAGGAATTGGCAGGGCAGCTCCG
>JAHRXD010000094.1 GCA_019104825.1 Comamonas sp. | reverse complement strand
CCTGGAGGCCGCCGACGAAGTGGCCCGCCAGATGCGCCTGCGCGACCTGGGCGGCCTGATCGTCATCGACTTCATCGACATGGAAGAGTCGCGCAACCGCAAGGAGGTGGAAAACCGCCTGCGCGATGCCCTGCGCCAGGACCGCGCCCGCGTGCAGTTCGGCACCATCAGCAAGTTCGGCCTGATGGAAATGAGCCGCCAGCGCCTCAAGCCCGCGCTGTCCGAAGGCGCCCACATCAACTGCCCGCGTTGCAGCGGCTCCGGCCACATCCGCGACACGGAAAGCTCGGCCCTGCAAATCCTGCGCATCATTCAGGAAGAATCGATGAAGGACAACACCGCCGCCGTGCATTGCCAGGTGCCGGTGGAGGTGGCCAGCTTCCTGCTGAATGAAAAGCGTGCGGAAATCTCCAAGATCGAACTCAAGCAGCGCGTTGCCGTGCTGATGGTGCCCAACAAGGGGCTGGAGACGCCGCACTACCGCCTGGAGCGCCTCAAGCACGACGACCCGCGTCTGGACAGCCTGCAGGCCAGCTACCAGCTGGCCGAGGAGATCGAGGACACCACCCCGGTCACGCGCCGCTCGCAAGAGCCGACCAACCGCCAGACCCCGGTCATCAAGGGCGTGCTGCCCGACGCCCCGCCGGCGCCGCAACCGGCACCCGCGCCGCGCAAACCGGCCCCGACCCCAACTGCTACCGCTACTGCCAGCACCCAGCCTGCCGTGCAGGAGCAGGGCTTCTTTGCCTGGCTGAAAAGCCTGTTCGGCTTTGGCACGCCGCCCGCACCGGTCGCACCGCAGCCCGCAGCCGCCCCGAGCAAACCGGCCAGCCGCCGCACTGGCGACGGCCGCAAGCGCCCCGAACGCGGTGAGCGCAGCGAACGTGGCGAACGCAGCCGCAGCAATGACCGCGACGACAACGGCGAACGCAGCCAGGAACGCGGCGACAGCCGCAGCCGCCGTGGCGAACGCAGCAGCAGCAACGGCGAGCGCAGCGACAACCGCCCGCAGCGCGAAAGCCGCGAAGGCCGGGACAGCCGCGAAAGCCGCAAGCCCCGCAGTGCCGAGCAGGAAAATGCCACCACCGACGACGCCGGCAAGGACAGCCGCCCCGGCCGCCCGCGCCGTGAACGCCGTCCGGTCGAAGCAGCACCCACCCACCCCGACGTGCTGGAAGCGCAAGCCAGCGCCCCGGTAGAGGCCACTTCGGCAGCCGTGGATACCGCCATCGACACCGGCCCGGCCCCGGAAACCAATGGGGAAGAAACCACCCCGCGCAATGGCCGCCGCAGCCGTGACCGCTACGGACGCGACCGCCGGGGCAACCGGGGCGAACGCGCTGCCCGTGACGAGCAGGCTGCCGAGGCGCCGCTGGACAGCACGCCCATCGACATCGCCCTGCCTGCCGTGGCCGAGCATGACGATGCCGCCCCTCAGGACGCAGCCCCCGCCCCGCGCCGCAGCTACTTTGCCAATGTCCTGCCTACCACAGAGACAGAGGTAGAGGCCGCCCCGGCAGAGGTCGCAGAAGCTGCCACCGCCGTGCCGACGGAAGTGCCGGCAGCCGCCGATGCTACGGTTACGGAAGCTGTTCCCGCTGAACCCATCGCTGTTTCAGAACAGAAATCTGCTGAAATTGTGGTAGATCAAGCGCAAGCAGCTCCTAAAACCATAGAATCTGCCGCACCCTATGCCCTGCCCACCGACCAGCTCAGTGTCTTGGCACAGGCAGCGGGCCTGCAATGGGTGCAGTCCGACGCAGAAAAAATCGCCGCCGTGCAGGCCGCCATTGCGGCCGAACCGGCCCCGGTTCGCATCCCGCGCGAGCGCCCTGCGCCGGTCGTGCTGGACGATGTGCCGCTGATCCTGGTAGAAACCCGCAAAGACTTGGCCGACATGCGCCTGCCTTTCGAAGCGGACCCTGCCCGCAACGCCTGACGGGCGGGAACGCCGCCGCGTTCCAGGAACACGACGGGGGCCGGGTGCCCCCGTTGTTTTTTTAACCGGAAAGATCACCAACCCGTTCCGAGACTGCGCCATGCTGTTTTTACTCTCCCCCGCCAAAGCGCTGGACTACACCCGCCCCCTGCCGGACAAGCTCCCGCACACCCTGCCCGCATTCATCCCCGAGGCGCAGGCGCTGATCGACATCCTGCGCCAGCGCAGCCCCGCCGAAGTGGCCGCGCTGATGAAGCTGAGCGACCCTCTGGCCGCCCTGAACGTGGCCCGCTACGCCGCCTGGCGCAGCGACTTCACCGCCGAGAACGCCCGCCAGGCGCTGTTTGCCTTCAACGGCGATGTCTACGAAGGGCTGGACGCCTGGAGCCTGGGCCTGGATGACCTGGCCTGGGCGCAGGAGCATGTGCGCACCCTGAGCGGCCTGTACGGCGTGCTGCGCCCGCTGGACTGGATGCAGCCCTACCGGCTGGAGATGGGCACCAGGCTGGCCAACCCCCACGGCAGCACGCTGTATGCCTACTGGGGCAGCCGCATCGCCCAGGCGCTGAACGACCAGCAGGCGCAGGAAGCCGCCCCGGTGGTGATCAACCTGGCCTCGCAGGAATACTTCAAGGCGGTCGATCTGAAAACCCTGCGGGCGCCGGTGGTGGAGTGCGTGTTCGAGGATGGCAAGGGTGGCCAGTACAAGATCATCAGCTTCTACGCCAAGCGTGCCCGGGGGCTGATGGCCCGCTGGGCCATCCAGCACCGCGTGCGCACCCCCGAGCAGTTGCAAGGCTTCGACCTGGAGGGCTATGCCTTCACCGCCGCCCTCTCCACCCCCCAACGACTGGTTTTCCGCCGCCATGCGGCCTGATTCGCCCCTGCATGTCCGATGCTTATGACTTCCCCTCCTGTCTTGCGTGAATTTACGTTGCGCGGCGTCCTTCTGGGCGCCGTGATCACTCTGGCCTTCACGGCCGCCAACGTCTACCTGGGCCTGAAAGTGGGCCTGACCTTTGCCTCGGCCATTCCGGCAGCGGTGATTTCCATGGCGCTGCTGTACCGCTTCAAGGATTCCAACATCCTGGAAAACAACCTGGTGCAGACCCAGGCCTCGGCGGCGGGCACGCTGTCGGCGGTGATTTTCGTCCTGCCGGCCCTGCTGATGCTCGGGCTGTGGAACGGTTTTCCGTTCTGGCAGACCGCCCTCATCTGCGCCGCCGGGGGCACGCTGGGCGTGCTGTATACCATTCCGCTGCGCCGAGTGATGGTGGTGCAGTCCAGCCTGCCCTACCCCGAAGGCGTGGCCGCCGCCGAGGTGCTGCGCGTCGGTCAGGCCCAGCGCAGCCATGCGGCCAACGCCAGCGCCAGCCTGCGCAACCTGGGCTGGGGCACGGGGCTGGCGGCGCTGTTCAGCTTTTTCAGCGGCGGGCTGCGCATCCTGGGCGAAGCGGTCAATTTCTGGATTCCCGCCGGGGGCGTGGTGTTTCGCGTTGCGGCCGGTTTCTCCCCCGCGCTGCTGGCCGCCGGCTACCTGATGGGCGCCGCCGCCGGCATCGCCGTGCTGCTGGGGCTGATCGTCTGCTGGGGCATTGCCGTACCGTGGCTGACCGCCCACGCCACCCTGGCCGAAGGCCAGAGCCTGAACGCCCTGGCCACCCAGCTGTGGGCCGGCAAGGTGCGCTTCATGGGCGCGGGAGTGATCGCCATTGCCGCGCTGTGGACGGTGGCCTCGCTCATCCGCCCCATCCTCCGCGCCATTGCCAACCAGCCCACGGCCGGCACGCCGCAGTTGCAGGGCGAGACCGACAAAGACCTGTCCCGCGGCTGGATGCTGGCCATCGGCGGCGTGGCCCTGGCTGTGCTGCTGGGCGTGACCCTGCAATTCGTGCAGGAGCACATGCCCGACCTGGGCACCGCCAGCAGCATGGCCCTGGCCGCGCTGTGCGTGGTGTTTGCGGCCTTCTTCGGCTTTCTCGTCGCCGCAGCCTGCGGCTACATGGCCGGGCTGGTCGGGTCGTCGGCCAGCCCGATTTCGGGCATCGGCATCATCGCCACGATTCTGATGGGGCTGACCCTGCTGGCCCTGCACCGCCTGGTGCCGGCGTTCAGCAGCAGCATTGCCGGGCAGATGGGCGTGGCGCTGGTGCTGTTCATGGTGTCGGTGATCCTGGCCATGGCCGCCATCTCCAACGACAACCTGCAAGACCTGAAAACCGGCTACCTCGTCGGCGCGACGCCCTGGCGCCAGCAGGTGGTGCTGATCATCGGCTGCGTGGTCGGGGCGCTGGTGATTCCGCCGGTGCTGGACCTGCTCTACAACGCCTACGGCTTTGCCGGCGCCCTGCCGCGTGCAGGCATGGACGAGGCCCAGGCCCTGGCCGCCCCGCAGGCCACGCTGATGCAGCAGATTGCCAGCGGCATTTTCAGCGGCGGGCTGGACTGGGCCATGCTTGGCCTGGGCGTGGCCATCGGCGCCGTGGCGATTGCCGTGGACGCCCTGCTGCGGCGCAGCGGCCGGGGCGCCCTGCCCCCGCTGGCCGTGGGCCTGGGCATTTACCTGCCGCCGACCATCGGCCTGACGCTGACCTTTGGCGCCATCCTCGGCTGGTGCATCCAGCGTGCGATCCAGCAACGGGCCGCCCGCCACGGCCAGGACTGGGCGGCTGCTGCCGAAGAGCGCGGCCTGCTGCTGGCTGCCGGGCTGATCGTGGGCGAGAGCCTAATGGGCCTGTTGCTGGCCGCCGTGATCGGCTTCAGCGGCCAGGACGCCCCCCTGGCGCTGGTCGGCGCCGACTTTGCCGCCGCCCCCTGGCTGGGTCTGCTGGCCTTCGCGGGCATTGCCCTGTTCTTCCACCGCAGCATGCTGCGCCGCTGAAAAAGCACCATGACGGCACCCGACCCCTCCCCCACCCAATCGCCCCTGGGCAAGGCCAGCGCCTACGCCGACCAGTACGACCGCAGCCTGCTCTTTCCCCTGCCGCGCCAGACCAACCGCACCGCCCTGGGGCTGGCCCCGGGGCAGGCGCTGCCGTTTTTCGGCGCGGATTTGTGGACGGGCTACGAAGTCTCGTGGCTGAACCTGCGCGGCAAGCCGCAGGTGGCGCTGCTGCAGGCACAAATCCCGTGCGAGACGCCGCAGCTCATCGAAAGCAAGTCGTTCAAGCTGTACCTGAACAGCTTCAACAACACCCGCTTTGCCAGCATCGACGCCGTGCGCGAACACCTGCGCACCGACCTGAGCGCCGCCGCCTGGCTGGGCAGCGCCCAGACGGGCAGCATCGGCCTGCGCCTGATCGCGCCGGAAGACTTCGACCAGCAGGCCATCGAGGAATTGAGCGGCCTGAACCTGGACCGCCTGGACGTGGAATGCACCGACTACCACCCCGCCCCCGAACTGCTGCACGCCAACCACGACGAAGCGCCGGTGACCGAAGTGCTGACCAGCCGCCTGCTGAAAAGCAACTGCCTGGTGACCGGCCAGCCCGACTGGGGCAGCGTGCAGATCAGCTACAGCGGAGCGCAAATCGACCAGGAAGGGCTGCTGCGCTACATCGTCAGCTTTCGCAACCACAACGAGTTCCACGAGCAATGCGTCGAGCGCATCTTCATGGACATCTGGCAGCGCTGCCGCCCGATCAAGCTGACGGTGTACGCCCGCTACACCCGGCGGGGTGGGCTGGACATCAACCCGCTGCGCACCAGCCACCCGATGCAGTTGCCGCCCTCGGTACGCACTGCGCGGCAGTAATAGCTGGTTCCGCTGTAAATACAAGGATTTCATGCTGTTTATTGCCTGAAATCCTTGATTGAAAAGCGGAAACAGCTATCAATTTTAATCATCCACCCCCCACCAGCAAGCCTTTGTGCTGCTTGCGCAGCGCCACCGCATCCAGCTCGGCGTGGGTGATGTCGTCCTCGGCAATGCGGAAAACGCGCATGTTTTCGTAGGCGGTCACGGCCTGCTGGCGCATCGCCTGGGCGCTGTGGTCCATCTGCGCCACGGCGGCGGCGTTTTGCTGGGTGATCTGGTCCATGTGCTGCACCGCCTGGCTGACCTGGCGCACGCCCTGCGCCTGCTCGCGGGCGGCATGGTCGATTTCGTCCAGCACCTGGGCCACCTGCTGCACCTTGGCCAGGGCCTCGTCCATGCGCTGGCGGGCCTCCTGGGCGGTGCGCTCGCCCGCGTTCACGCGCTGCTGCGACTGGTTGATCAAATCCTTGATCTCCTTGGACAGCCCCGTCGTGCGCCCCGCCAGGGCCCGCACCTCGCTGGCCACCACGGCAAAGCCCCGGCCCTGCTCGCCCGCGCGGGCCGCTTCCACGGCGGCGTTGAGCGCCAGGATGTTGGTCTGAAAAGCCACGCTTTCAATGGTCTGGATGATGTCGCCGATGTGCCGCGACGATTCGCTGATCTGCCCCATGGTGCTGCCCATCTGCACGATGGCCTCCTGGCTGCGCCGGGCGGCAGCCGTGGTGTCCCCGGCCAGACGCACGCCCTGGTCGGCCCGCTCGGCGGTTTGCTGCACGGTGCCGGTGATTTCGTCCATGGCCGCCGCCGTCTGCTGCAGGCTGCTGGCCTGGCTTTCCAGGCGCACCGCCATTTCCTGGCTGCTGCCGGCCACTTGCTGGGCCTGCTCGCGCAGCCGGTCCAGATCGGCCCGCACATCGCCAATCAGGGTACGGGTGGACAAGGCCATCTGGGCAATGGGCAGCATCAGCCGCCGTCCTACGCCGCTTTCCGGCACTTTGACAAACGTGGTCAGGTCGCCACTGGCCAGGTCGCGGGCCGCAAAAACCGCCTGGCGGATGGGCCGGCGCATGGAATGCTCCAGAACCGTACGGGCCACCACCACGCCGATTCCCCCGACCAGCCACATGCCCCACAACGGGGCGCCCAGTTGCGCCGCCAGCAAGGGGCCCAGCGCCGCCGTGCCCATGAGCAAATTCAGCTTGGTGTCCAGCCCGGGCTTGACCCCGGTGGCGCAGCGCCCCCAGACATCCACCCGCACGACGCCCCCGCGCAGCAGGCCCGTCACCCGCCGCCCCGCTGCCGCTTCCTCGCGCATGGTGGCGTACAGCTTTTCCGCTGCGGCAATTTCCTGGGCTGTGGGGCAGGTGCGGATGGAAAGATAGCCCACCACCTTTTCGCCATTGCGCATCGGCGTGGCACTGGCCCGCACCCAGTAGTGGTCGCCGTCCTTGCGCCGGTTTTTGATCATGGCGCTCCACAGCTGGCCTTTCTGGATGGTGTCCCAGAAGTCGCGGAAGGCCTCGGCAGGCATGTCCGGATGGCGCAGCAGGTTGTGCGGCTGGCCCAGCAGTTCATCCTGGGTGTAGCCGCTCACCTCGATGAAATCGGTATTGCAATAAGTGATCCGCCCCTTGATATCGGTCACCGAGATCAAGGTCTTGTGCGCCGGGAAGGTGTAGTTCCGCTGGGTA
>JAHRXD010000176.1 GCA_019104825.1 Comamonas sp. | reverse complement strand
ACCCAGGCGGCCCCGGGGGCCGATGCTTCGTCTCGGGGCCATTTGTTCCAAATGCCCGTGTTCAAGCCCGGAACCCGCGTCTTGCAGGGGGGGCGGGAAGAAACCGTCAGCCATGTGGTACTGCGCCGCAGGGAAATGATGGTGTATCTGGTCGGGCACGATGAGCCGGTCAAGCCGGAGCGCCTGTACCTGGAGCCGCTGTGGTTCACGACCGAGCGGCGTCCGCAGGCGCTCAATTGGTACCTCTAGGATCGTCAACACGTTCCAAGGAAAAATGGCCAAAGGGGCACGGCGCCTTCTTTGGCCATTTGCGTGTTTGTCCAACTCGATGCTTCAGCGGCCTTCGCGTGAGCTATTGACCAGACGCTGCAGCGCCTCCTGGTCGAGGATGCGGATGTGGCGCTGCTTGACCTCGACGATGCCGTCTTCGACGAACTTGGAGAAAGTGCGGCTCACCGTTTCCAGCTTCAGGCCCAGGTAGCTGCCGATCTCCTCGCGCGTCATGCGCAGGATCAGTTCCGAGGAGGAAAAGCCCCGCGAATGCAGGCGCTGCACCAGGTTCAGGATGAATGCCGCCAGGCGTTCTTCGGCCCGCATACTGCCCAGCAGCAGCATCACGCTGTGTTCGCGCACGATCTCGCGGCTCATCACCTTGTGGACGTGCGACTGCAGGGCGGTCACTTCCCGCGAAAGCTCTTCCAGGCGGTTGAACGGCATCACGCAGACTTCGGCGTTTTCCAGCGCAATGGCATCGCAGGTGTGGTGGTTCTGCACGATGCCGTCGAGCCCGATGATTTCCCCTGCCATCTGAAAGCCTGTCACCTGGTAGCGCCCGTCTTCCGTGGCGACGCAGGTCTTGAAGAACCCGGTGCGAATGGCATAGAGCGAGTTGAATATCTCGCCGTTCTGGAACAGCATTTCGCCGCGCTTGATTTTGCGGCGGGTGGCCACCACTTCCTCGATGCGCTGCATCTGCTGCGCATCCAGCCCGATGGGCATACACAGTTCACGCAGGTTGCAGTTGGAGCAGGTAACTTGGATGGAGGCGGTGGTAGGTGTCATTGAACAAAGGTCGCAATTGCCCAGGGGGGTAAGTGTGGCGCAAACAAAGGAGGGCGCAGAACATTGGGGCAAGCCCGCAATACGCTGACCTGAGTCAAATTATCGCCCGTTTTCTTTTAAAGAAATAATTGACACACGTCAAGGTGGCGCTTTAGTGATTTACTCCAGAATAGCGGGCTTACTAAGGAGAAGATTGCCCATGAGTATTGTCACGCCCGATCTGTTGCGTCGTTACGATGTACCTGGGCCACGCTATACCTCCTACCCTACGGCTGACCGTTTTGTCGAAGCCTTCCGGGAGAAAGATTACATCGTCGCGCTCAAGCAGCGCAAAGTGCAGTCGGCTACGGCCGTGCAGCCGCTGTCGCTGTACATCCACATTCCGTTCTGCGAATCGCTGTGCTACTACTGCGCGTGCAACAAGATCATCACCAAGCACCATGACCGGGCGGCCAAGTACCTGGCGTACCTGGAGCGCGAGGTGGATCTGCACGTCCAGCACCTGGGCCGTGGGCAGGTTGTCAGCCAGTTGCACCTGGGCGGCGGTACGCCCACCTTTTTGTCCGACGAGGAACTGGCCGGGCTGATGGACATGCTGCGCCAGCGCTTCGAGTTTGCTGCCGACGGGGAGTATTCGGTCGAAGTCGATCCGCGCACGGTCACGCCCGAACGCCTGCAGGTGCTGTGGGACCTGGGGTTGAACCGTTTGAGCTTTGGCGTGCAGGACTTCGATCCCGACGTGCAGCAGGCCGTGCATCGCATCCAGCCTGCCGAGCAGGTCTTTGCCCTGGTCGATGCGGCCCGCAAAATGGGTTTCAAGTCACTCAACGTCGATTTGATTTACGGGTTGCCCAAGCAGTCCCCGCAATCCTTTACCCGCACCTTGCAGCAGGTCGGGGAACTGCTGCCCGATCGCATCGCGCTGTATGGCTATGCCCACTTGCCCGAGCGCTTCAAGTCACAGCGGCGCATTCTGCGGCCGGATTTGCCTACGGCAGGCGACAAGCTGGAAATGCTCTCTGCCGCCATCGATAGCTTTATCGACGCAGGCTACGTCTACGTCGGCATGGACCACTTTGCCTTGCCCGACGATGCCCTGGCGGTTGCCAAGCGCCAGGGGCGCCTGCACCGCAACTTCCAGGGGTACAGCACCCAGCCGGACTGTGACCTGATCGCCCTGGGGGTTTCGGCGATTGGCCGTATCGGTGCCACGTACAGCCAGAACGCGAAAACCCTGGACGAGTATTACGACCTGATCGACCAGGGGCTGCTGCCCATCGTGCGCGGGCTGGCCTTGAGCAAGGATGATCTGATCCGCCGCGCAGTCATCATGTCCATCATGTGCCAGGGGGAGTTGCTGTTCGAGTCCATCAACAATGCCTGGCTGATTGACTGCAAACAGTATTTCGCTGCGGAGTTCGAACTGCTGCAAGCCCAGCAGGAGGAAGGCCTGGTCGAAGTGCTTGAGGACTGCATCCGCGTCACGCCCAAGGGCTGGTTCTTCGTGCGCGGAGTGGCCCTGGTGTTTGACCGTTATCTGCAGGCCGACCGCAGCCGGGAGCGCTTTTCGCGGATCATCTGATCCCTATGCTGACCTCTTTGCTGTGGACTACTTTGATCATGGGGCTCGTGGGTGGGCCCCATTGTCTTGCCATGTGCGCTGCGCCTTGTGCGGTGGTTGCCTCCGGCGGCGGAGCGCCATTACGCAGCCGCTGGCTCGGCTTTCATGGTGGGCGCTTGCTGGGCTACAGCGGCCTGGGGGCTTTGGCGGCCTGGGCCATGGGGGAAATGGCGTGGCTGGCCACGAATACCGCCTGGCTGCGCCCGGTCTGGACGGGGATGCACTTGGCCATCCTGTTCTGGGGGGGGCTGATGGTGCTGCAGGGTCAGCAGCCGCGTTGGCTGGAAACGGCGGGCCGTACTGTGTGGGGGTGGGTGCAACCCCTGGTGCGCCGACCTAGTGGCACGGTGCTGGCGGGGATGGCCTGGGCCTTGCTGCCTTGCGGCCTGTTGTATTCCGCGGTTTTGACGGCAGCCCTGGCGGCCAATCCCGGGTTCGGGGCGTTGAGCATGTTGGCTTTTGGCGTCGGCTCGGGGCTGTGGCTGTGGCTGGCGCCGGTGGCCTGGCGCTTTCTGCAGGGATCAGTGGCCCGCTGGCGCAGTGACTGGGGCACGCGGACGGCTGGTGCGATGCTGGTGGGGGTGGCTTTGTGGGCGCTGTGGCTGGATGCGGTGCATGGCCCGGAATTGTGGTGTGCGACCTAGCCCGACGGGCAAGCAAGGTGTCTGCAAAACTGCCAGGCCGTCAACCTGAACCGGGGGTTCAGGTGGGCGAGGGCAGCCCGGCGTTGGGTTCATCTGACGCGAGACGATCACGCTCCCCAGGCAATGTACCAAGCCCGTGCTCAATGAGCATTGGTTCAAGGCAATATAAAGCCTGACAGAATTGCAGACGCCCCCATTTTACCAAGCCTGCCTTCGCTGTGCGGGCGAAGGCGTGTAAAAAAACCAAGCGGTTATGCGTTGGTTTGGGATGCTGGGGCAGCCAGGGCCTGATCCAGGCGCTCGATCAGTGCCCGCAGGCGGGCGTTGTCGGCAGCAGGGGGCACGAATGGCATGGCCTGGGCTTGCAGCGGCAGTTGCTGGATGTGCTTTTGCAGTGCCTGGTTCTGGAAGGCGAAGTTCACTGCGGCCAGCACGGCGGCCTGCTCGCGGGTGCGTACCTTGGCCGATTCACACAGCGGCAGCATGGCCAGATTGGCCTTGGCGACGGCCTCGCGCAGCGCTTCTTCCTGCCCGTCCGGGCAGCTCAGAACGTAGTCCTGCTGCAGGATTTTTACGGATACCTGGCTCATGCCTGCTCCTGGTGCGGGGGCTGATTGGCGGGCAGTTGGACGATCAGGGCATCAATCCGGGCACGGGCGGCTTGCAGGCGCAGGCGCAGGGAATCGCGCTCCTGCGTGATGGCCGCAAGCTGCTGTTGCAGATGGCGGTGCGCTTGTTGAAGCTGCTCATGCTGGGCAAGCAGCGCTTCCACGCGCGGTGCCAGATCGTCGAGGGAAAGAGGTGTGGTCATGCAGGGGGCATATTGTAGGTGCTGTGAAGATTTTTTGTGCGCCGCAGCACACGCGGGCCGTCGCTGCCAGGACGGTGCTTCTACAATCTCCCATGGCGATTTTTATCTAAAAAAATAGCTTGCACCGCTGATTTTATTAAGAAATATTGATTAAATGAATAGGAAAAACAATCAGATATTGCAGTGGTTGCTATCAATTGTGTTTTTTTGTGAAACCGTTGTTGCTTTCGCGCAGCCAGTGCAGGCAGCGGTGCATGGCGCTGGCGTGGATGGCTTGGGGCGGCCGGTCGTGCAGGGTGCAGTGCCTCAGCGTATCGTCAGCCTGCAACCGGCGTTGACCGAGGTGGTCTGCGCCTTGGGCGAGTGCCAGCGCCTGGTCGGGGTGGACCGTTATTCGAGCTGGCCTGCCGAGGTGATCGCAGCCCTGCCGGTGGTCGGCGGCGGGCTGGACCCCAGCCTGGAGGCGATCGTGGCGCTCCGGCCCGATGTGGTCTTGTTGACCCGCGCAGCGCCGATTCGTCAGCGCCTGGAGGCCCTGGGGGTGCGCACGCTTGCCTTGGATACAGAAAACCAGGCCGGGGTCGAGCGCATGGTGCATTCCCTGGCGCTGCTCCTGGGCAAACCCCGGGCGGGCGAGCAACTGTGGCAGCGCGTGCAGGCGTCCATCGATGCCACGGCCCGTGCCCTGCCTGCGGATATCCGGGGCGTGCGCGTGTATGTGGAGGTCAGCCGTGGGCCGTATGCCGCCGGCACCAGCTCCTACATCGGTGAAATCCTGACCCGCATGGGAGCGGTCAATATCGTCTCGCCGGACATGGGGGCCTTCCCCCTGGTCAGTCCCGAATTCGTGCTGCGCTCGGCCCCCCAGGTGATGATTCAGGGGGATGCCGATACGCCCCGCCCGCCGGGGTGGGAAGGCCTGGAGGCCGTGCGGGCGCAGCGCATTTGCCGCTTTGCGCCGGAGCAGGTCAATATCCTGCTGCGTCCCGGCCCCCGGATGGATGAAGCCGCCCAGCTGCTCGCCCAATGCCTGCTGGAGAAAGCCCCCCGCCATGCCCCGGCCAGCGATTAAGCACGTGCGGGGGCTGGGCATCGCCCTGGTGCTGGCCAGCGTGGGCTTGCTGGTCTTGGGCGCTGCGGTCGGCAGCACCGGGCTGGAGAGCCTGTGGCACTGGCAGGGCGATGCCATTGCCCGGCAAATCGTCTGGGAAATCCGCCTGCCTCGCAGCCTGGGCGCCTGGCTGGCGGGGGCCTTGCTGGGGCTGGCCGGGGCTGTTTCGCAAGGGCTGTTTCGCAATCCTCTGGCCGATCCGTATTTGCTGGGCAGCGCCTCGGGGGCGGCCCTGGGCAGCGCTGTGGCCTTGGTGTTGGCAGGCGCAGCCCCTGCCGGGGTGCTGTGGCTGGCCCGTCTGGGGATGACGGGGATGGCTTTCCTGGGCGCCGCTGCCGCCGTTTTCCTGGCGCTGTTGCTGGCCCAGGGGGCGCAGCAGGGGTTGCGTCTGCTGCTGGCCGGGGTGGTCGTTGGCGTTGTGCTGGGGGCGGTGCGTGATGTCCTGGAACTGCGCTATCCCGACATCCTGCAACCCATGAAAGCCTTTGGCCTGGGCAGCACGGCCTTTGTCGGCTGGACGGTCTGCGCCTTGATGCTGGGCGTCTGGCTGGTGTGTGCCGGGGCGGCCTGGGTGCTGGCCCGTGCCCTGGACGGTTTGGCCCTGGGCGAGGCCACTGCCGCCAGCCTGGGGCTGCCGCTGGCCCCCATGCGGCTGGGCCTGATTTGCGTTTTGGCCCTGGCCACCGGCACGGCGGTGGCGCAGACCGGGCTGATTGCCTTTGTCGGCCTGGCTGCGCCGCATGTGGTGCGCAGCCTGGTGCAGGCGCCCCACCGCAGCAGCGTATTGCTGGCCAGCATGATGGGGGCGGTGCTGCTGCTGGCGGCGGACATCCTGGCCCGGGCGCTGCTGGCGCCGCAGGAGCTGCCGGTGGGCGTGCTGACGGCCTTGCTGGGGGGCAGCTACCTGCTGCTGCTCATGTACCGGCGCCGTGCGCGGGATTGGTCGTCATGAGCAAGGCTGCCGTACACGCGCTTCGCGCCGCGTCGGTGGGCGTCCGGATGCACCAGCGCTGGATTCTGGAAGGGGTGGATGTGGCCATCCCGCAAGCCGCCTGGACGGCCATCGTCGGCCCCAACGGCGCGGGCAAGTCCACCTTGCTGCGGGCCTTGGCCGGGTTGCAGCCGCTGGCCTGGGGCCATGTTGAACTGCTGGGCCAGCCCCTGGTGCAATGGGGTCGCCGGGCCAAAGCACGGCAACTGGCCTGGCTGGGGCAGGGGGAAGCCGTCCCCACCGACTTGAGCAGCTATGACGTGGCCATGCTGGGCCGCCTGCCGCACCAGGGCTGGCTGGCCACGCCCAGCGCGGCCGACCACGCCGCCGTTGCCCAGGCGCTGCACGCCACCCACGCCTGGGCGTGGCGCGAACAGCCCCTGGCGCAACTGTCCGGCGGCGAACGCCAGCGCGTGCTGCTGGCCCGTGCCCTGGCCACACAGGCCCCGGTGCTGCTGATGGACGAACCCCTGGCCAATCTCGACCCGCCGCACCAAAGCGACTGGATGGCCACCGTACGCCAGCGCACCGCCCAGGGCGCCACCGTGGTCAGCGTGCTGCACGAGCTGGGCATTGCCTTGCAGGCCGACCGCCTCATCGTCATGCAGGCCGGGCGTGTGCTGCACCAGGGGGCCACTGCCGATGCGGCCACCCGTGCTGCGCTGGAGGCGGTGTTCGATCACCGGATTCGTGTGCGGTGGATGGAGGGGGGGTGGATGGCGTTGTTGAGATAAAAATCAAAAAAAGAAGCTTCTACCGCTTGTTATTCAAAGGATTCAGATATTTTTGTATCTGAAACCATTTAAATACCAGCGGTAGAAGCTCCTTTATCAGTAGCCTGAACAGGTTTTAGAACTTGTTCCCAGTCTGCAAAGCCCCCGTCACCCCTTCCTTCTGCCCAAAGTAGCCCTGCACGCCCGCGCTCAGCGTCAGCGCTTGTTTTTCAGCGGGTGTACGTTCAGCCCCAGCTCCACCAGATCGCTGTCGCCCTTCATGCTGGGCGCGTCGATCGGCACACCGTTGGTCGTGGCGCGGCCTGCGCGGGTGTGGCAGGGTAAGCCGGATGCAGCGCCAATCGCCAATCAGGGCGACAATCTGCGCCTTAGAACGTGTTTACGATCTCCACGCGGGTGTGCAGTCGCGGCCTCGGGCGGTCTGCGGCGTTGCAAATCCTCGCCATGGCTGCGGTTTGCGTCTAGCAGCCCATCCCGATCCGCTTCCCGCACCCCTTCGCGCCGAGATCGTAAACACGTTCTTATGGCGGTCTGCCGCCCGGCGCCTGCGGCCAGCAATATCCGTAACAACCCGATCAACCCCTTGAAAGACAAGCGCTAATAGCTATGGAAACCATTGCACCTCCCACCGAAAAACCCTATGAAAAACCCGAGGGCGAGCGCCGGGGGCTGGTCATCGTGAATACCGGCGACGGCAAGGGCAAAAGCACTGCGGCGTTCGGCCTGGCGTTTCGTGCCCTGGGGCGGGGCAAGGCGGTGAAGGTGTACCAGTTCATGAAGGTGCCCAGCGCCCGTTTTGGCGAGCATCGGCTGGCCGAGCGCGTGGGCCTGCCGGTGGAGGGGCTGGGCGATGGCTTTTCCTGGGACAGCAAGGATTTGGCGCATTCCGCGCAACTGGCCCGCGACGGCTGGGCCAAGGCGCGGGCGGATATCCTGTCGGGTGAGCAGTTTCTGGTCGTGCTGGACGAGGTGACCTACCCGCTGATCTTCGGCTGGCTGCCGCTGCACGAGGTGCTGGAGACTTTGCAGCAGCGGCCCAGGGACGTGCATGTCTGCCTGACCGGGCGCGATTGCCCGCAGGAGATCGTTGCGCTGGCCGATACGGTGACCGAAATGAAACAGATCAAACACGCGTTCAACGCCGGTGTGCCCGCCCAGCGCGGGATTGAGGATTGATGCCATGACCCACTTGCATTCCATGACCATTCCCACCCCGCTGGGTGAAATGCTGGCGATTGCCAGCGACCGGGGGCTGTGCCTGCTGGAGTTTGCCGGGCAGGAGAGGCTGGAGCGGGAAGTTGCCCAGGTGCGCAAGGCCCGGGGCGCTGCCGAGGTGCCGGGGCAGACCCCGATCCTGGTGCAAGCCCGGGCGCAGTTGGCCGAATACTTTGCCGGACAGCGCCAGGCGTTTGATGTGGCCCTGGATCTGGTCGGGACGGATTTCCAACAGCGCGTCTGGCAGGCCCTGCTGCGCATTCCGTTCGGCCAGACCTGGAGCTATGCGCAGGAGGCCCAGGTGCTGGGCCAGCCCAGCGCGGTGCGGGCGGTGGCCAATGCGAATGGGCAGAACAAGATCAGCATCATCGTGCCCTGCCACCGGGTGATCGGCAGCAATGGCACCCTGACGGGCTACGGCGGCGGCCTGCCGCGCAAGCAGGCGCTGCTGGCCCTGGAAGCCGGGCAGCACGATAGCCTGCGGGATTTTTGTCTTACTTGATTTTCTGTAGCAGCCGTACCAGCATGGGCCGGGTGAAGTGGGCACCGTCTGCGCCGCAGTGGGGGGCAAACGCGGCGGCCACCCGGGCGGTGAGTTCGGGGGTGATGCGGTGGTCGGCAAAGCTGGGGTAGAGCATCCGGCGCTCGTACTCGGCAAAGTCGGCAAAGTGAACGGGGGTGTCGAAGCGGCGGCGGGCCACTTCGCGCCAGGGGCTGTTGGCGGTGGCCAGCGCCCGCTCCAGCGCGTCCTGTGCGGCGGCACGCACCAGTCCTTCGTCGTTGTACAGGCGCACGATGTCGTTCAGGGCGCCCACGTAGACCGGTTCGGAGACATAAAGGCAGCCTCCCGGGCGCAGCACCCGGGCCACTTCGTGCAAGGCGGTGTCCATGGCCGTCAGCGGGACGTGGTGCAGGGATTTGAGCATCAGCGCCAGGTCAAAACCGGCATCGCCCTCGGGGATGGCCTGGGCACCGGCAGCAGCAAAGCGCATGTGGGGGTGGCCCAGCGCCAGATTGCGGGCGTGCTGGATGGCGTCCACCTCCAGCCCCAGATAGTGGCAATGGGGAAACCGGGCCAGCAGCCTCTGGGCCAAGCGGGCGCTGCCGCAGCCCAGCTCGATGATGGCCGGGCCGGGCTGAGGCAGCAGGGCGGTGAGGATGTCCAGTTCGTCGGTGATCAGGGGGAGTTGCATGGCAGTGAGCGGAAAAGATCGTAAAAACGTTCTGTGAACAGGTTCTGAAAGGCAGACGGCTGCATCGTAGCGGCATGGCCGTGGGTATCCGCTGCAGAGGGTGTGCCATTGAAAAAAACTAAATACCGGTTTTCACGCCTTTAAGATGGTAGAAAAAATAGGTATCAATGGTTACCAAGTGCCTTACCGAAAGCAGTTCCATGACCGATTGCGCAGCCCATGAAGACTTTGTATTCGTAGACGAGCCGGATGGCAGCGCTGCCGCCCCGCCGCAGGCTGCCTGGCACATTCTGGTGGTTGATGACGAGCCGGACGTCCACGCCGCCACCAGGCTGGCGCTCAAGGGGCTGGAGATCGAAGGGCGTTCCCTGGCGTTCAGCCACGCGCATACGGTTCGGGAGGCTCAGGCTCTGCTGGATGGGCCCAATGACTTTGCCGTGGCCCTGATCGACGTGGTGATGGAAACCGAGGACGCCGGCCTGCGGCTGGTGCGGTATGTGCGCGACAAACTGGCCAATAGCGCCTTGCGCATCGTGCTGCGTACCGGCCAGCCCGGTTATGCCCCCGAACTGCAGACGATTCAGCAGTACGACATCAACGATTACCGCACCAAATCGGAGCTGACCCAGGTGCGGTTGTTCACCAGCCTGGCCATCGCCATCCGGGCCTATGCGCAGATCCAGCAGCTTGAATCCGGCCACCGGCGGCTGGCGCGGATTCTGGAGGCCACCCTGGCGCTGGGCAAGGCCACCACTATGGAGGGGTTTGCGCAAAACCTGCTGGCGCGGCTGGATGCCCTGCTGGCAGGCCAGACCGAGGCGGGCGGGGAGCGTCGCAGGCGGGACGCCAACCGCATTGCCATCGCCTTGCAGCAGGAGGGCGCAGCGCCTTGCGTGCTGGCCGCCACGGCCCCCTGGCAGGACTGGGCCGGGCAGGCGCTGGGCAGCCTGGGCCTGCAGCGGGGCATACGGCAGTTGCAGCAGACCTTGCAGGCGCAAGACCACTGTTTTGACGACGGCATCCAGCTGTTCATCCCGAGTGCGCACGCCATGGCCCTGGCGGTGTGGGTCGATCTGCCCCGCCCGCTGCAGCCGCTGGAGCAAGGGCTGCTGGAAGTGTTTGCCAGCAATGTCTCGGTGGCGTTCGAGAATCTGCAGCTGTACCTGGACATCAACGAGCTGGCCTTTGTCGATGACCTGGTGGGCCTGCCCAACCGCAATGCCATGGTGGCGGCCCTGGATGCGCAGAAATACCCGCAAGGGGTGCTGGCCCTGCTGGACCTGGACGGGTTTGCCGATATCAACAGCGTGCTGGATGCGCATTTTGGCGATGCCGTGCTGCAAGCCGTGGCCCGGCGGCTGAAGGCCGAGTTTGCCCCTGCCCGTGAAGCTGTGGTGGCCCGGGTCGGCGGGGACTTGTTCGGGGTGTACGGCCTGGCCTCGGCCATTACGCCGCAACGCCTGGCGCAGGTGTTTGCCCAGCCGTTTGCCGTCAATGACGGCGAGCCGCTGCGCCTGTCGGCCACGGCCGGGCTGGTGCAATCGCCGGGGGCGGGCGGCGTTGCTGCGCTCAAGGATGCGGGGGTGGCGCTCAAGCAGGCCAAGGGCATGGCCCGGGGAGGCAGCCTGTATTTCGACCCGACCCAGTCCCAGGCCGCCGGCCAGCGGATGCAGCTGCTCAACCGCTTGCGGGCAGCTTTTTCCGAGCAGCGGCTGTGTCTGTATTACCAGCCCTGCGTTGAGTTGCGCACCGGGCGCGTGGTGGGGGCCGAGTGCCTGCTGCGCTGGCAGACGGCACCGGGCACATTCATTCCCCCGGACCAGTTCATCCCCCTGGCCGAGCAGTCCGGCCTGATGCTGGCCCTGGGGCGCTGGGTGGTGTCCACGGCGCTGCATTGGCGCAAGCAGCTGTCGACGCAGGTGGCCGACGATTTCCGTGTGGCGATCAATGTGTCGCAGGTGCAGTTTGCCGAGCCGGACTTCGTGCCCCATTTCCTGGCGGCCATGGAGGCGGTCGGCGTATCGGGGCAGCAGGTGGAAATCGAGCTGACCGAATCGGTCGCCGTGGGCAATGTGCGTGAGCTGGAGGCCAAGCTGGCGCAGTTGCGCAGGGCGGGCATCCGGGTGGCGATGGACGATTTCGGGACGGGCTATTCGTCGCTGAGCATCCTGCAGCGCCTGGCCGTGGACAAGCTCAAGATCGACCGCAGCTTCGTCAGCGGGGGGCCGTCGGCGGCGGACAACTTTCAAATCGCCCACACCATCATCGGCCTGGCCCGGCACCTGCAACTGGCCACCCTGGCCGAGGGCATCGAAACCGAGGCCCAGCGCCAGGCCCTGCTGTCTGCCGGATGCGAGCTGGGGCAGGGGTATTTGTTTTCCCGTCCGCTGCCGCAGGATGACTTCCTGGCCTGGCTGGCCCAGCAGCCCTGAGGCCGCCATGGATGAAGAACTGCAACGCCTGCGCAGCATTCTGGACAGCCTGCAAGCGGGCACCTGGGAGTGGCACATTCCCAGCGATACCGTCATCGTCAATGACCGCTGGGCGCAAATCGTCGGCTATACCCTGCAGGAGCTGGAGCCGGTCACGGGGCGAACCAGCGTGGCGCTGTGCCATCCGGAGGACCTGAGCCACAGCAGCCAGCGGATGACGGCGTATTTTGCCGGGCAGACGCCGCGGTTCGACAGCGAGGTTCGGCTGCGCCACAAGCAGGGGCATTGGGTCTGGGTGCGTGACAGCGGCTGCATCGTCGAGCGCGACGGCACGGGCCGGCCCGTCAAGTTGGTGGGCGTGCGCCAGGACATCACGGAGCGCAAGCAGGCCGAGGAACTGGCCCGCAGCGAAGGGGATCGTTTTCTGGCCCTGGCCCGGGTTTCCAACACCGGGGTATGGGAATGGAGCCAGACGCAGAGGCTGCTATGGGCCAGCCCGGAGTATTTCACCATGCTCGGGCGCAACCCGGGGGACTACGTCGGCCACCTGACCCTGGCCCAGGTCTGGGTCAGATGGCTGCATCCGGACGATCTGGAGCGTGCCACCCAGGCCTTTGCCGATTACCTGGCCGGTGGGGCCATCGGCATGTACGAGAGCGAGTTCCGGATGCTGCACGCCAATGGCTCGTGGGTTTGGATCTGGTCACGCGGCAGCGGTTTGTCCGATGCCAATGGGCTGCCCCAGGGGCGCGTGGTGGGCACGCACATCAACATCACCAGCCTCAAGCAGGCCCGCGCTCACTTGCGCGAGAGCCAGCAGCAACTGGAACTGATCAGCAACAACATCCCGGATGCCATGGTGTTCCAGCTCGATTGCGGGCTGGCGGGCGAACAGCGGTGCATGACCTACATCAGCCAGGGCGTGCAGCGCACCCACGGCCTGACCGCCGAGGCGGTGCAGCAGGATGCGTCGCTGCTGTACCGCCAGCTGCTGCCCGAAGATGCCGTACACCTGCAGAAGGTGGAGCGTGCCAGCATTGCCAACTTCAGCCATTTCAAGGTCGAGGCCCGCAGCCGCTTGCCCGATGGCAGCCTGCGCTGGTTCATGGTGTGTTCTTCGCCGCGGCGGCTGGACAACGGCCATATCGTGTTCGACGGCATCGAGATGGACATCACTGAACGCAAGCAGCGCGAGCAGGAAATCTTTGCCCTGAATACCCGGCTGGAGCAGCGCGTACAGGAGCGCACTGCCGAGCTGCAGGCTGCACTGCAACGCCTGGAGCAGGCCCAGGAAGGGCTGCTGCAAAGCGAGAAGCTGGCATCGCTGGGGGCCTTGGTGGCCGGGGTGGCGCACGAGTTGAATACGCCCATCGGCAATGCCGTCACCCTGGCCTCGACCCTGCAGCAGGCCCACCGGCGCTTGCAGCAGCAGGTGGCCAGCGGGCTGACGCGCGGTGCTTTGAACGATTACCTGGTCGACGTGCAGGAGGGCGGGGAGATCATCGAGCGCAACCTGCAACGCGCTGCCGAGCTGCTCGGCAGCTTCAAGCAACTGGCCGTGGACCAGACCAGCACCCAGCGGCGCCGTTTCGACCTGCAGGCGCTGGTGCAGGAAATCGCCCTGACCATGCGTCCGGCCATCCGCAAGACCCGCCACCAACTGCACTGCACGATTGCGCCCGGCGTGACCATGGACAGTTATCCCGGCCCCCTGGGGCAGGTGCTGATGAACCTGATCGGCAATGCGCTGGTACACGCTTTTGCCGGCAATGCGCAAGGCAATATCTGGCTGCAGGGCGAACCGGTGGAGGAGGGCTGGGTGCGCCTGCGCGTCAGCGACGATGGCTGCGGCATCCCCACCCGGTACCACAAGCGGGTGTTCGACCCGTTTTTCACCACCCGGCTGGGCCAGGGCGGTTCCGGCCTGGGGCTGCACATCGTCTACACCCTGGTGACGGGGCTGCTGGGCGGACGGATTGCGCTAGAAAGCCATCGGGGGGCAGGCACCTGCTTCCTGCTGGAACTGCCCTTGCACGCCCCCGCCAGCGCACCGGATACGGGGGCGGCGGCGCCCAAATAAGCGGGCCGGGGCCGCCGGGGCATCGGTGATAATCGGCGCCACTATGAGCGGCAATACCCTAGGCACCCTGTTTACTGTTACCAATTTCGGCGAATCCCACGGCCCGGCCATCGGCTGCGTGATCGATGGCTGCCCCCCCGGCCTGGCGCTGTCGGCCGCCGACATCCAGCACGATCTGGACCGCCGCCGCCCCGGCACCAGCCGCCATGTCACGCAGCGGCAGGAGGCCGACCAGGTGGAAATCCTCTCCGGCGTGTACGAGGGCCTGACCACCGGCACGCCGATTGCGCTGCTGATCCGCAATACCGACCAGCGCAGCAAGGACTATGGCGACATCGCCCGGCAGTTTCGCCCCGGCCATGCCGACTACGTGTACTGGCAGAAATACGGCGTGCGCGACCCGCGCGGCGGCGGGCGTTCGTCGGCGCGGCTGACGGCTCCCACGGTGGCCGCCGGGGCCGTGGCGAAAAAGTGGCTGAAGGAAAAATTCGGCACCGAGCTGCGGGCCTGCATGACCCAGTTGGGCGAACTGCCCATCGCTTTTGAAAGCTGGGCGCATGTTGCCCACAACCCCTTCTTCGCCCCGGTGGCCGACGTGCAGGCGCTGGAAGACTACATGGACGCCCTGCGCAAGGCACACGACAGTTGCGGCGCCCGCATCCGCGTGCAGGCCAGCAACGTGCCGGTGGGCCTGGGCCAGCCGATCTACGACAAGCTGGACGCCGACATTGCCTACGCCATGATGGGCCTGAACGCGGTCAAGGGCGTGGAAATCGGCGCCGGTTTTGCCAGCGTGGCCCAGCGCGGCACGGTGCATGGCGATGCCATGACGCCGCAGGGCTTTGCCAGCAACCACGCGGGCGGGGTGCTGGGCGGCATCAGCAGCGGGCAGGACATCGAGGTGAGCATCGCCATCAAGCCGACCAGCTCCATCCTGAGTCCGCGCCCGTCCATCGACATCGACGGCCAGCCGGTCGAAGTCGTCACCAAGGGTCGGCACGACCCCTGCGTCGGCATCCGCGCCGCACCGATTGCCGAGGCGCTGCTGGCCCTGGTGCTGATCGACCACGCCCTGCGCCACCGCGCCCAGTGCGGCGACGTGCAGGTGGCGCTGGCGCCGATTGCGGCCAGCTGCTGAGATTACATTTCCAAAAAAGAGAGCCGTTTCCGCTGGTGTTTAAAAGATTTCAGGTGTTTATCTATCTGAAATCGTTTATTTATCAGCGAAAACAGCTCTTTTTTTAATACTGCGCTTGCGCCAGGGCGCTGGCTGTCAAAGGGCGGTGTGCCGGCCACGCATCCGCCAGTTGCCCGTGCAGGTAGGCCGCATCGCTGGCGGTAGTGTGGCTGTCCTGGCCCTGGCTGGCCCACAGCGCGGCAATCATCCCGGCCAGCACATCGCCGGTGCCGCCTGTCGCCAGCCGTGCGTTGCCGGTGGGGTTGATGCGTGGCGGCTGGTTCGGGCTGGCCATGATGCTGCCGCTGCCCTTGAGCAGCACCGTGCAGCCGAGGGTATCGGCCAGGCTTTGTGCGGCAGTCAGGCGGTCGGCCTGCACCTCCTGCGTGTTGGTGGCCAGCAGCCGTGCGGCTTCCAGCGGGTGCGGGGTGAGGATGGTGGGCAGGCCGTTGGCCTGGCGGTTCTTCAGGCGCTGGCGCAGCACGGCATCGGTGGCGACGGCGTTCAGGGCATCGGCATCCAGCACCAGGCGGGCGCTGTGTTCCAGCACCTTGGGCAGCAGCGCCGCCACGCTGCTGCCGCCGCCACAGCCGCAGACCACGGTGCTGCTGCCCAGTTGCGCCAGGGCCGCCACCTGGCTGCGCAGCATGATTTCCGGCGCTTGCGGCAGGTGCGCGAGCTGGCCGTTGTCCAGCAGGTGCAGAAACACCCGGCCTGCGCCCTGGTGCAGCGCTGCCGTGGCGGCCAGAATCGCCGCCCCCTGCATGGCTGCGCCCGCGTGCAACCCCTGGCCGCCGATGACCAGCACATCGCCAAAACTGCCCTTGTGGCTGGCGTGGCGGCGCGGTGCGGTGGGGGCGGGATGGTGCAGCCAGGCCGTCGGGGCGGGTGTGGGGACGGGCAGGTCGCGCACGCCCAAATCATCGAACCAGACCTGGCCCGCCGCATCACGCCCGTCGGCGGTGAACAGGCCGGGCGGCAGGGCCAGCAGGCTGACCGTGTGGCGGCTGCGGTTGTGCATCGGCGCTTGCGGCGCATACCCGGCCTGCCAGTGGCCGGTGTCGGCATCCAGCCCCGAAGGCAGGTCTACCGCCAGGCAGTGCGCCGCGCTGGCGTAGCTGTGCTGGAGCAGGGCGGCGATGCGTTCGTCCGCCGCGCCAGGGCGCAGGCCCAGGCCGAGCAGGGCGTCGATGATCAGGTCGTGCCCGTCCAGCGCGGGGGGCATGTTGCTCCAGTGGATGCTCTGGTGCTGGGCCTGTTGCAGCGCAAGCAGGGTGTCGGCGCTGCAATGTTCGCGCGTACCCAGCCAGGTGACGGTAACGGCTCGCCCCCGGGCGGCCAGGGCGGCAGCGGCAACCAGACCGTCGCCGCCGTTGTTGCCGGGGCCGCACAGCACCCAGATGCGCCGGGCGTGCGGGGCCATGGCCTGGGCCACCTGGGCGCAGGCCGTACCGGCCCGTTGCATCAGGCTGGGCTGGGGATGCAGCGCCAGGGCGGCGTGTTCCAGGGCGCGGGTGCTGCGCTGGTTGAATAAAGGATGGGGAGCGCGGGGGAGCAGGGTGGGCATCGAATCAATCCAGCAAGGACAGCGGGCAGGCGGGCTGCGCCCCCTGGCGCACGGCGCTGCCGAGCAGGCAGTTTTCGGCCAGCAGCCCCAGGGCAAGCAGGGCGTCGTCGCGCTCGGCGCCGTGCCAGAGCATCAGCCCCATGGGCAGTTCGCCCGGCAGGTGGCAGGGAATGTTCAGGGCGCAGCCATCCAGCATGTTCACCACGCTGGTGTTGCGCAGCAGCAGGCCGTTGGCGGTAAAGAAGGCGGCATCGCGCCGGGCATCCAGGGCCGGGTCGTCGCCGGTGGCCGGGGCCATGGCGGACAGCAGCGGTGCGGTGATCGGCGTGGTGGGACTGAGCAGGGCGTCGAACCCGGCAATGCGGCGGTCGATTCGCGCCATCCAGTCCTGGCGGTTGCGTTGCAGGTGCAGGTAATCAGCGGCGGACATGCGCCCCCCGGCCTCGATGCGCTGGCGCACGCGCGGGTCGTAATCGGCACCGTGCCGGGCCAGCAGGTCCCGGTGCCAGGCAAAGCTTTCTGCCGCCGAGAAGGTGCCGTGGGCGTTCAGCGCGGGCAGTTCCCGCAGTTCGGGCAGGTCGATTTCGACGATGTCGGCCCCGGCCTGGCGCAGCAGATGCAGGCTGCGGGCAAAGCCGTGCGCCACGGCGGGCGCCAGGTCGTCCAGCATGACATCGCGCGGAACGGCCAGCCGCCAGGCGGGCAGCGGGGCGGGGCTGCGCGTGATGCGCCGCGCCGCCAGAATTTCGTGCGCCGTAATGGCATCGCGCACGCTGCGCGTGATGGCGCAGGCCGTATCCAGCGTGGTGGACAGGGGCAGCGTGCCTTGCAACGGCACTCGGCTGGCGGTGGATTTGAAGCCGACCAGCCCGTTGAGCGCCGCCGGAATGCGAATCGACCCGCCCGTGTCCGACCCCAGGCCCACCCAGGCGCTGCCGCTGGCCACCGACACCGCTGCGCCCGAGGACGAGCCGCCGGGCACGTACACCTCCCCAGGATCGTGTCCCCACAGCCCGTCCAGCGCGGCGGGCGTGGGGTCGTGCGGATTGGTGCCGACGCCGGAAAAGGCAAACTCCACCATGTGCGTCTGCCCCACGATGGCCGCCCCGGCAGCCCGCAGGCGGGCCACGGCCAGGGCATCGCCGGTGGCAGGCGCTTGTTCGCGCAGGACTTTGGAACCGGCGTGCGTGACCCAGCCCTGCACGTCGAACAGGGCCTTGACCGAAACGGCCACTCCGCTCAGAGGTCGGTGCAGCGCCAGGGGCGCAGCAAGGTCGTCTTGCCGGTGGGTATAGGCGTGCCGACAGGCGTGGCTGCGGGCGCGTTCCTGGCTGGCCGTCAGGGCTGCGGCCACCGTGGTGCGACCCTGCAGCAGCGCCGAGCGCAGGGCAGTGAAATCTGAAATCATGGTTTATGCTAGAATTGACGGGCTTGTGCGACACGTAACGTGTCGCTCTGAGAGAGGATTTTGGTCATCCTACTTAAAAAATGACCTGCTCCTGCATTGTTGCAGGTATTTTGAACAGACAGCCGCTTCGTCGGCTGTCACACAAACCCCTTTTTATGGAAGGGGCTTTGACAAGCAAAAGAGCAGCAATGCTCACAACCTTCTTCTCGAAGAAGGTTCTTAGTTAAAGCGGCAGAAATGCTGTTTGTGGCGCTCGCGCACATAGCCGACGAGTCGCCACAAGCGGCTGTCTGTCGG
>JAHRXD010000154.1 GCA_019104825.1 Comamonas sp. | reverse complement strand
GCCCAGGCGGCGCACCAGCTCGGGGTGGTTGGAGATTTCCTGCGGGCGCAGGATGATGCGGCTGCGGTAGAAGTCGATGTTCTTTTCAAAATCCTCGAACGCCTGGCTGGAGAGCGAAATCGCCGTGGCCGAGGCGCGGGTCATCTTCCCGGCCCGCAGCAAGTCCAGCATCCCGTCCTGCAGCACCTCGGTAAAGCCCAGCAATTGCTCGAACGGGCCGTGCAGCAGCCCCGCCAGCACGGCATTGGCCACGTTGCCCACGCCGGACTGGATGGGCAGCATCTGTTTGGGCAGGCGGCCCGCCTTCATCTCGTGCGTCAAAAAGTCGATGATGAAGCCGGCAATGCGGTTGGAATCCGCATCCGGCGCGTTGAACACGTTGTTGCGGTCGCTGCCCTGTGTCTGCACCACGGCAATCACCTTGGCCGGGTCGACCTTCAGGTACGGCTCGCCGATGCGGTTGTCGGCGTGCGTCATGGAAATCGGCATCCGCCGGGGCGGGATGGCGGTGCCGTAGTAGATGTCGTGCATCCCCTCCATCGCGATGGGCAGCTTGGTGTTCACTTCCAGAATCACCTGGTCGGCAATCTCCAGCCAGGTCTTGTTGTTGCCGATCGCCGTCGAGGGAATGAGCAGGCCGTCCGCCGTCACGCCCAGCACCTCGACCACCGCCACGTTCATCTTGCCGAAAAAGCCGAACCAGGCGTGCTGGGCGACGTGCGACAGGTGCATGTCGATGAAGTCGATCTCGCCGGCATTGATCTGCTGGCGGGCGATGGGGTCGGTGTTGAACGGCAGACGCTGGCCGATGGCGTGGGCCTGGGCCAGGGCGCCGTCGCATTCCGGCGCGGTGGATGCGCCCGTCCACACATTGATTTTGTAGGGGTGGCCCTGCGCATGTTCGGCATGGGCGCGGTCGGCAATCGCCTGCGGCAGCGCCTTGGGGTAGCCCGCGCCGGTAAAGCCGCTCATGCCCACGTTGGCCCCGTGGGGGATGAGGGCAGCCGCCTGGGCGGCGCTCATGATGCGGTTGTGAAATTGCGGAAAACGGACGCGCTCGGCCATGCTCATATCAAAGTCTCCAATCCAAGAAAAGCCAAGCCGCCTTCAAAGGCGGCTTTTATGGGGAGAAATGCTATCAGTGGTAACCCGTGATTTTCAGAGACGCCGATTCCTTACGTATTTGGTTTGTCGCTTGCGTAACAGTGTCTGGTAGGCGGGGATGGTCGGCAATGTTCCAGAGGGTCTGGCCCAGTTACTGTTTTTCGTCTTGGGGCATGCGGTCATCCTTTTTTCGGACGGCGATTTATTTTCTGTTCGAGTGCTTTGAGTTCGGCTTCGTCCAGGGCATCGGCCTCCAATGCATCTTGCCTTTTGCGCCTTTGGTCGAAGTCGGCATAGCGTGCAGATGCAGTCCGCTCCATCTGTGCTTGGCTGATTGACCCGGCATGGGTCAAAAGTTGAAAACCATTCGATGCAATGATCTGGCAGATGTTGTCCTTCCAGAACACCATGCGGATTTCCTGACGGTTTTTTGTACGCAGCTCGGCAGTTTCGAGAAAAATCACCACCAACCGGTTGAGCGTGTCAATCTCGTCTTCGGTCAGGTAATTCTTGGCGGTCAAAATATCCTGCTTTCGTACCTTCGCACCCTTCCAGGTCAGCAAGCCGAAATGCGGGTCGCCGGGATTGGCGCGGGCCATGATGATTTCCGCCGCAGTCTTGCCGGTGACGGCGAACAGCAGCAGGTTTTGAACCGTGGCAAAGAATTCGCCGGTTGCCCGATCTGTCTTGTCGTAGTCCACGCTCAGAGCAAACAAGTCGCGTACCTTCTGATAGAACCGCTTTTCCGATGCCCGGATGTCGCGGATACGCGCCAGCATCTCGTCAAAGTAATCCGGGCGGCCATCAGGGTTCCTGAGCCGCTCGTCATCCATGACGAAGCCTTTGAGCAGGTACTCCTTGAGTACGGTGTTCGCCCAGCGGCGGAACTGCACCCCGCGTGGCGAACGCACACGGTAGCCCACGGCCAGGATGGCGTCGAGGTTATAGAGCGTTAGCGGGCGCAGCACCTCTCGCTCGCCCTCGATTTGAACTACCGAGGATTCCTCGGTAGTTGCCCATCGACTCAATTCGCCATCTTCGTAGATGTTCTTCAGATGCAGGCCAATGCTGTCCTGGCTGACATCGAACAACTGCGCCATCCCGCGCTGACTGAGCCACACCGTCTGCTGCCCAGCGCGAAGCCGTATCTGGCTTCTACCGTCTTCGGTGGTGTAGAGAATCAATTCGCCAGGCGGATCATCACCATTTGGTTGTTTTTCTTGGGCAGTCATGTGTGGTGTCTTTTGGCGTGTTCTGGTTTATCGGTGCTGGACAGGTTCTAAGGCCCGTCATCAAGCAGTCTTTCCCCGGCTCAGCACCCAGTGCAGGATGATCGCCCCGAAGGTTGCCGTGCCGATGCCGCCCAGGGCGAAGTCGCCGAATTTCAGCGTGAACTCGCCGGTGCCCAGGATCAGCGTGATGGCGGCGACGACGAGGTTTTTCGTGTCGGCGAAGTTCACCCGGTTGTCCACCCAGATGCGTGCCCCGGCCACGGCGATCAGGCCGAAGACGACGATGGAGACGCCGCCCATCACCGGCAGCGGAATGGCCTGGATCAGCGCCCCGAACTTGGGCGAAAAGCCCAGCAGCAGCGCCAGCAGGGCGGCCACCAGGAACACGGCGGTGGAGTAGATGCGCGTGGCGGCCATCACGCCGATGTTCTCGGCATAGGTGGTCACGCCCGTGCCGCCGCCGGCGCCGCTGACCATGGTGGCGATGCCGTCGCCGATGAAGGCGCGGCCCATGTACTGGTCGATGTTCTTGCCGGTCATGGCGGTAACGGCCTTGATGTGGCCCAGGTTCTCGGCCACCAGGATGATGACCACGGGCACGATGAGCAGCAGGGCGTTAGCCTCGAACACCGGCGCATGGAACTGCGGCAGGCCAAACCAGGCGGCGTTGGCGATGCCCGACACGTCGATCGGCTTGCCCAGGCCCATGCCGTTGGTCAGCAGCGCGTACAGCAGGCTGGCGATGATCAGTCCCACCAGGATCAGCAGGCGCTGCAGCATGCCGCTGGTGAATACCGCCACCAGCGCCACGCACACGAAGGTCAGGGCCTGCATCCAGGCCTCGAAGTTGTTGGCCGCCATATTCTTGATGGGGATGCCGGCCAGGTTCAGCCCGATCACGGCCACCACCGCGCCGGTGACCACCGGGGGCATGAAGCGCTCGATCCAGCCCGTGCCCACCAGGTGCACCACCACGCCCACCAGCGTGTACACCAGGCCGCAGGCGATGATGCCGCCCAGCGCCACGCCGATGTTGGCGTTGGGCCCCTTGCCTGCATAGGCCGTGGCCGCGATCACCACGCCGATGAAGGCGAACGACGAGCCCAGGTAGCTCGGGACCTTGCCACCGGTGATGAGGAAGAAGATCAGCGTGCCGATGCCGCTCATCAGCACCGCCACGTTGGGGTCGAACCCCATCAGTATGGGCGCCAGCACCGTGGCGCCGAACATGGCGATGACGTGCTGTATGCCCATCAGCCCGGTCTGCGCCCAGGGCAGCCGCTCATCCGGTCCGATCACGCCGCCACCCTGCAGCACCTGCGCCGGGCGCTCATTCCATTGCAAAAGGGCCATGGGGCTCTCCTTGTGTGAAAGCGCTGATTTTAGAGGTTAGATGGGCCTCTGGCGCTTGTGTAGCAAGCGCAAACAGCTATCAAATCAGGAGTGTGCCGGAGTGCGCTATCACCCAGGGGTGCCAGACGGGCCCATCGCCGCCGGCCTGCCGAGCGTGGCGGGGCCGTTTTCTGCCGTCACGGGGCCCAGGTTTGCCAGGCCCTCAGCGCCCCGGCTTGCCGGTCTCGAGCGCGTGCAGCTCCTGCACCACGTCAACCACCTTGTGTGCGTCCTCGCGGATGCGCTCGATGGCGTCGCGCGCCTGGCGTGACAGCTGGGCACCCTGCTCCACCGCCGCCACGCCGCCCTGGATGTGGTCGATCATCGCCCGCATCTCCTGCAGCACGGCCTGGATGGTCTGGTGGATGTCGTTGGTGGCGGTGCGGCTGTCGCCGGCGAGTTTGCGCACCTCCTCGGCCACCACGGCAAAGCCGCGCCCGGCCACGCCGGCGCGCGCGGCCTCCACCGCCGCGTTGAGGGCCAGCAGGTTGGTCTGGTCGGCCACGCGGCGTATGCCCTGCACGCTGGCGGCGATGCTCTCGGTCTTGCGCCCGAGTTCGTGCACGCGGGCCGCGGTGTCCTCGAACAGCTGGGCGATCGACTGGATGCGCGCCGTGGCGTCGACGATGGTTTGCGTGCCTTCTTCGGAGAGCTGCTGCGTCTCCTGCGCCACGGCAAACGCCGTGTTCACGCCCTGCTCGCGCGCCTGCGCCTGCTGCACACGCGCGGTGATGTCGGTGGCGAACTTGACGATGTGGCTCACCACGCCGTCAGGGTCGAGCACCGGGTTGTACGTCGCCTCCAGCCACACCGTGCGCCCCCGCGCATCGACGCGCTCGATCTTGCCCTTGGAATACACGCCCGCGCGCAAATCGTCCCAAAAGCGTGGGTAGTCGCTGCTTTGCGCGAATGCGGGCGGGCACAAGATGCGGTGGTGCTGGCCCACCAGGTTCTGGCGGGTGTAGCCCATGGTGTGCAGAAAGTGGTCGTTGGCGCGCAGCACATGGCCTTGCAGGTCGAATTCGATCACTGCCATGGAGCGTTCGATGGCCTCCAGGATGGCATGGGCGCGTTGCGTCTGCTCCTGCGTGGCGGTCACGTCGTAAACCAGCCCCACGATGCGCTCCACCCGGCCGCGGGCATCGCGCACGGGGTAGAACATGCCCTGCACCCAGACCACGGTGCCGTTTTTGCAGCGGCGCTGCGCCGTGCCTTGCACGAATTCGCCGCCGCACAGGCGCCGCCAATTGGCCTGAAAGGCAGGGCTGGCAACGTATTCCGGTGGATAGAAAATCGTTTGGGGCTGGCCGATCAATTCGGCACGCTGGTAGCCCAGCAGGTCACAAAACCGCGCGTTCACTTCGCGCACCACGCCTTGGACATCCACTTCGACCACGGCCGCCTGCTCTGCAATGGCCTGCCAGCGCCCTTGTGCCGAAAAACGTTGCTGCTGCCACCACATAGGACACCTCGTTGCTCAGAAATACCGGGCACGTAGTGTACGTGCGGTGAGCGCAACGCTTTGCGGGGAAAGCGCGAGAGGCTATTAAAACAATAGCTATCGCGCCGCCAGGGCGCGCGCGATGCGGTCGCGCCGCACCGTGGTCTTGGGCACGTGGAAGGGGAACCACATGCGCACGTCCTGCTCCAGCCCGATGCCGTGCATGTAG
>JAHRXD010000127.1 GCA_019104825.1 Comamonas sp. | reverse complement strand
GATCTGCCGCCCGTACCCGTCACCCCGGCGCCCGCGCAAGGGCAGGCCGTGGGTTTTGGTATGGAAAACGACAAGCTGGAGTTGCGCTTCGAACTCGAGCAGTCGCAAAAGAACCGCTTCTGAAGCGCGAACGCCCCCCGTGCGCGGACGGGGCTATCGCCTGCCGGCGTCCATGGCCCGCATGAGCTGCGCCGCAGCGGCTTCCGGCTGATCGGCCGCCACCACGGCGCGCACCACGGCGATCGACCCCACTCCGGTGGCCAGCACTTGCGGGAACTGGGCCAGGCCAATGCCGCCGATGGCAACCAGCGGATAGCCGCGCATCAGCCGGGCATAGCCCGCCAGCCGCGCCACGCCCTGGGGCACTGTGGCCATTTTCTTGAGCGTGGTGGGGAACACCGCGCCCATGGCGATGTAGCTGGGGCTGGCCGCGTCGGCGCGCACCATCTCGGCGTAGCCATGCGTGCTCACGCCCAGGCGCACCCCGGACTCGCGCAGCGTGCGCAGCTCTTCGGGGCTCAGCGCATCCAGATCCTCCTGGCCCAGGTGCACGCCATAGGCCCCGGCCGCGATGGCCTGGCGCCAATGGTCGTTGATGAACAGCAGCGAAGCGGTGCCTTGCACGGCCTGCACTGCGGCGCGTACCTCGCGTGTGATGGCCGCAGGGTCGTCACTTTTGAAGCGCAGCTGCACCGTCGGCACGCCGGCCTGCGCCATGCGGCCCACCCATTGGGCATCGGGCAATACGGCGTAGAGACCCAGGTTCTGCGGGCAGGCTGCAAAGGGGTGCGCATGGGGGCGCGGCTGCAGTCCGAAGTCTGCGGGCTCGTCGGGCCACTGCGCCGGGTCGAAGCGGCCGGTACGCCGCGTCTGCGCAGCCCAGGCACGGGCCAGGCAGTCTGCGTCAGGGGCGATGAAACCCAGGGCGCTGCAGGCCGCAAGGGCTGCGCGGTACACGGGGTCTTCCACGGTTGTCGCCGGCATCGGCTGGGGCGGGAAGTCCGCGAACGCCGACGCATGGTGCTGGCGGATGGCTTGCTCCATGGCGGCTGCAGAAGGCAATGGCGCGGCGGCTTGCGGCATGCTCAGCCCTGCGCGTGGTGCCAGAACGGCGTGCCCAGCACGGGCGTGCTGGGTTGCGCCGCCTCCTGCGGCGTCATCGCGCCGGCCAGGCGGGCGGCGCGGCCTGCGGCCACGGCATCGGCAAAGGCACCGGCCATTTGCACGGGGTCGGTCGCCAGGGCCACGGCCGTGTTGAGCAGTACGCCGTCGTAACCCCATTCCATCACCTGGCAGGCGTGGGACGGCAGGCCGAGGCCGGCGTCCACGAGCAGCGGCACGTCCAGGCGCTCGCGCAGCAGCTGCAGGCCATAGGGATTCACCGGGCCGCGGCCCGTGCCGATGGGCGCCGCCCACGGCATGACGGCCTGGCAGCCCACGTCCACCAGGCGCTGGCACAGCACCAGGTCTTCAGTGCAGTAGGGCAGCACGTAGAAGCCTTCGCGGACCAGTTGCTCGGCCGCCTGCACCAGGTTCAGCGTATCGGGCTGCAGCGTGTAGTCGTCGCCGATCAGCTCCAGCTTGATCCAGGGTGTGTCGAACACTTCGCGGGCCATTTGTGCGGTGGTGATGGCTTCTTGCAGGCTCATGCAGCCGGCGGTGTTGGGCAGCACCGGCACGTTCAGCTGTTTGAGCAATTGCCAGAAGCTGGCCCCGGCATCTTGCACCTGGGCGGTATTGCTGCCCTGGCGGCGCAGCGCGGCGGTGACCATGGCCGGCTGGGCGCGGCGCACGGCGGCTTCCAAAATGGCGGGCGAGGGGTAGCGCGAGGTGCCCAGCAGCAAGCGGCTGCTGAAGGACTGGCCGTACAGGGTCAAGGGTGTATCTGGCATGGTATTCATTAAATTGAGAGCTGCTTGCGCACGATATATCTATGTTTAAGACTATTTATAGTCTGAAAACAAATAAATAAAAGCGCAAGCAGCTATTGTTTTAACCTCCCGTTACCGGGGCAATCACTTCCAGCCGATCCCCTTCTTGCAGGGGTTGGTGGGCGTACTGGCTTTTGGGGACAAAGCGGGTGTTCAGCGCCACCGCGTAGGGTGGTTGGGCATTCCACTGCGCCAGGGCATCGGCCACGGTGGCGCTGGCTGCGGCCAGTACCACGGGTTGTTGGTTGATCAGGATGTGCATAACAGCAAAGTTTAGCCTTGCAGCACCGGCACCTGCATCTGTGCGGCCAGAGGGCTGGTGCCGTCGGCCAGTACCTGCAGGGTGATGTCGTGCATGGTGGGGCTGATCATGAAACCATGGCGGTACAGGCCATTGACCTGCAGCACACGCTCGCCCACCCAGCGCAGGGCGGGCAGGTTGTCTGGCAGGGTGGGGCGCAGGCCGGTGTTTAGTTCTAGGATGCGCGCCTCCGCAAAGCCGCTGTGTACGGTGTAGAGGGCGCTGAGCAGCTCCATCGTCGAGCGCAGGCTGGCCGGGCCGGCATCGCTGGATTCGATCTCGGTGGCACCGATGACGAAAACGTGGTTTTCCTTGGGTGCGATGTAGAGCGAATAGCGCGGGTGAATCAGGCGCGTGGGGCGCTGCAGGGTCACTTCGGGCGCGTGCACGCGAATCACCTCGCCGCGCACGCCGCGCAGCTGCGGCCAGGCGGTGCTGGCACCCAGGCCCCGGCAGTCCAGCACCAGGTCGGGCTGACCGGGTTGGCCAGGGGCAAAGTCGCTCAGCTCTTTGGGGCTGTGCCAGTGCAGGGCCACGCCCAGGGTGTGCAGTTCGGCCACCAGGGCGGGCAGCAGCTGGCGGTTGTCCAGTTGGCCCTCGTCCGGCAGCAAGATGCCCGCCTGAAAGCGCCCTTGCAGTGCAGGCTCAACGGCGGCCAGGCGCTGGGCATCCAGTTGCTCGGGGCGCGGCAGGCTGGTGTTGAGGTGGTAGTGTTTGTCGAACAGGCCGGCCAGGCGCTGGGCCTCGGGCCCATCTTGGCGGTGCCAGACGATGAGGGTGCCGTTGCGCTGAAAGTACACCGGGGTTGCCAGACTGTGCAGCAGCTGCGGCCAGCGCTCTAGGCTGTGCTGGCCC
>JAHRXD010000079.1 GCA_019104825.1 Comamonas sp. | reverse complement strand
CCGTGAAAAACAGGCCGAGGTGATTGCCGATGCGGCGCAATACATTGAATCGCACTTTGCTTTTGAAGAAAGTTTGCTGGAACAGGTCGGTTACAGCTTTGCCGGGCCGCACAAGAAAATTCACGACCTGTTCATGCGGCGCATTACCGCCATCCAGGAGCGTTTTTCGGCCGGGGAGGATGTGGTCGGGGAGTTGCACAAGGTGCTCTCGCGCTGGCTGCTCGGCCATATCCGTACGGAAGACCATGCCTACGCCGAAACAGTGAAAAAATATTTGCGGCGAACCCACGCCCAACAGTCGAACACCCCACGCGCCGAGGACGAAGGTCCGCTGTCCGCGCCGGAACAGGTCGGCCAGAGAAGGGGCTGGCTGGCACGCCTGCTGGCACGCTAGCCGGCCCCTGGCCGCACATCCGCAGCGCCCTTGCCTTATCCCCGCTGCGGAATCTCCAGCCCCCGCTGCACCGCAGGCCGTGCGGTAAAGGCGTTGAGCGAACGCTCCACATGCGGGAAGTCGCCCCAGCCGACCAGCTCCCCGGCATCGTAAAAACCGATCAGATTGCGCACCCAGGGGAAAACGGCCATGTCGGCAATGGTGTAGTCCTCGCCCACCATCCAGGGCCGATCGCTCAGGTGCCGGTCCAGCACGCCCAGCAGGCGTTTGGCTTCGTTCACGTAGCGGTCGCGCGGGCGTTTGTCCTCGAAATCCTTGCCGGCAAATTTATGGAAGAAGCCGAGCTGCCCGAACATCGGGCCGACGCCGCCCATCTGCCACATCAGCCATTGCAGGGTGGCATAGCGTTGCGCCGGGTCACGGGGCAGGAACTGGCCGGTTTTTTCCGCCAGATAGATCAGGATGGCGCCCGATTCAAACAAGGCCAGCGGTTTTCCGTCCGGGCCGTTCGGGTCGAGGATGGCGGGGATCTTGTTGTTCGGATTCAGTGCCAGAAAGGCCGGGTGGAACTGGTCGTTGCGCTCGAAGCTGATGGTGTGCGCCTCGTAGGGCAGCGCCATTTCTTCCAGCGCAATCGACACTTTCACGCCGTTGGGCGTGGGCAGGGAATATAGCTGCAGCCGGTCAGGATGCTGCGGTGGCCATTGGGCGGCAATGGGGTGGGCCAACAAAGTCGTGGGGGTGGTCATGCTTATCTCCTGTTCATGCTGGACAAGTCCTCAACCCTACACCCAATGCCGAATACCCAATACCCAATGTCAATTACGCAGCCGCTTGCAGATACCGCCCATGCAGTTCGGCCAGGGCGTCGGGCGTCAGACCGATGGCTTCGTGCAGATAGCGCTCCATGCTGCCCCAGCTTTGCGCCACGGCGGCGTAGGCGCTGTCCAGGAAGGCGGGCTGCACCGTCCACAGCACTTGCAGCACTTCCTGCGGAATGTGCCGGGCCGCTTGCGCAGCCAGCATCGCCGGGCGGTGGTAGAGCTGGTTGGTGAGCAGATAGTCCTGCGCGATGGCCTCGGGCGCGACGCCCAGGGCGTGCAGCAGCAGGGCGGCGGCCCAGCCGGTGCGGTCCTTGCCGGCGGTGCAGTGAAAGACCAGGGGGCGCTCGTCCTCCAGCAGCAGGGCGAACCAGCGGGCGTACACCGGGGCGGCTTCCAGCACCAGGGCGCGGTAGGTGTCCTGCATCAGCGCGACGGTGTCGGGCACGCTCAGGCTGCCGCCGGCTTTGAGCAGTTGCAGGGCTTCCTGCACCACGGTGGGTTCGATGGCCAGGCTGTGCTGCTGCAACTGCGGCCAGGCGTAGCCGTGGTGGGCGCGTTCCTGCGCACCGCGAAAATCGACGGCGCGGGCCACGCCCAGGGCGTCCAGCTGGTGCAGGTCGCCCTCGGTCAGGTCGGCCAGGTGGTCGGAGCGGTACACCTGCCCCCAGCGCAGCGCCCGCCCCTGGTGGCCGGTGTAGCCGCCCAGGTCGCGGAAGTTGGTGCAGCCGTGCAGGCGGATGTGGCGTCGGGGTTCAGGCATTGGCGACCAGATGCGGGCCGATCAGGCCGGTGAGTTCGAACATGCCGGCGCGGTCCTTGCCCAGCACGGCCCGCAGCTTGTCGTCGGCGACGATGGTGCGCTTGTCCTGCGGGTCTTGCAGGTTGTGCGCCTTGATGTAGTCCCAGAGCTTTTTCAGCGCCTCGGTGCGGGCCACGGCGTCGCTGCCGATGACGGCGGCCAGGGCCGCATCGGGGCGGTAGTTGGCTGCTGCAGTTTTACGAGCTGGCACCGCTTTTTTGGTGCTGGTTTTAGATGTTTTTACGGTTGAAGTGCTTGTTTTACCAGCGGTAGCAGCTACCGTTTTTGCTGCACGGGCAGGGTATTTGCTTTCGCGCTGCTCGAACTCGAAGCCGACCTTGCTGCCCGCCTTGTCCCACACCAGATGCGCCTTGAAGGTGCGGCGCGTGCGGTTGGAGACGAATTTGTCCAGCAGGTCGGTCTTGCCGGTGGCCAGCAGCTTCTGCATCTGCTCCGGGGCGATGGGCTGTTGCAGGATGACCTGGCCGGATTTGAAGCTGCAATTGGGCGCAGGCTGCGCGGCGGTGGGCACGGCCTTGCTGCACACGTAGTTGCTGCCGTGGGCGAACACCGGGGCACCGCACGCCGGGCACGCGCCCAGGCTGGTCTGGCCGGTGAAATCGACGATCTCGCCGCTGGCCTCGCCCGCCTTGTCGTCGCCGAAGTCGAACTCCAGCTTGAACTGGCCGGTTTCCTTGTCGGTGACGATGGCCAGCTCCGAGGCAAACGGCCAACCGGCCTTGGAGCGGAAGCCCTCCAGCGGGCCGATGCGCCGTTCGCGCAGCAGGGTTTCGGCCTCGTGCGTTTCAAAGGTGCGCCCGGCAGGCGATTTGGTGAAGGAGAAGCCGCAGCCCTCGCCCTCGCCATTGGCCCCGGTGCAGGCGTAGCGGCGGTAGTTTTCCTTGACGACGCCGTCGCACTGCGGGCACGGCGAGGTCAGCGTG
>JAHRXD010000069.1 GCA_019104825.1 Comamonas sp. | reverse complement strand
CCCCAGTAGCGCAGGTTGAATTCACTGGCGACAACGGCGGGCGAGGGGCGCACCCCTGCGGCCTCCAATGCCTGCTTCAACCGGGCGGCGAAGGCCAGAGCCTCCTGCGCGTGAATTCCTTTTGCCATGGGTGCCGTCCTTTCGCCCCTGCGGGCACCTGCAACGTCGACTACGACGGCCAGCGACGCATCGGTCACCCTGCCCCAGGGCCTCTGCCGGCACGGCGATTTTCCATATTTCAAGCATGAATGATGCTGAAATCGTTTATTTACCAGCGCAAACAGCTATCAAATTCACCAACCCCGCGCCCAGAACACCGCCACCACGGCGATGAACGGCATGACGTGGGTGTGCAGCATGATGGCGCGGCGTACGCGGTTGATCTCCTGCACGCCGGGCAGCGTGCCCTGGGCATCCAGCGTGCGCACCCAGCGGCGGATGGCCAGGCTGGGCCGCGTGACGATCAGCAGGGTCAGCACCACCAGCGTCATCTTGACGTGGAACAGCGGCTGGCCGACATACCACTGCCAGCCCTTGATGCCCCACACCACCCGGGCCACGCCCGAGAGGAGGAGCAGCGCCACCGCCGCCAGGAAAATCCAGTCCAGGCGCAGCAGGCGGCGCACCACGGCGGCATTGAGCCATTCCTCCCGGCACAGGGCCGCCTGACTGGAGGAGAACACCACCATCGCCAGAATGGCCACGATGTGCAGGCTGGCCAGAAACGGTTCGAGAATCACGCAATTACTCCCTGGCGCCAGAACTCGGGGCGCTCGTACTGCATTTTCAAATAGTCAATCCACAGCCGCACGCGCAGCGGCATGTGTTTGCGCTGGGGGAAGATCATATAGATGCCATTGGGCGGTGCGGCAAAATCGTCCAGCACCGGCACCAGGCGGCCAGCGGCGATTTCCGCATCCACCTCCCAGGTGCTGCGCCAGGCAATGCCCCAGCCGCCCAGGCACCAGTCGTGCAGCACCTGCCCGTCGGAACAGTCCAACGGCCCGCCGGGCTTGACGTGGACGACTTCGCTGCCGCCCTCGGGGCGCTCCACCCGAAAGGCCCAGCCTCGGGTCTGCGAGGCATCGCTGGACAGCGTCAGGCAGTCGTGCTGCGCCAGATCGTGCGGATGCTGCGGGGTGCCGCGCCGCGCCAGGTACTCGGGCGTGGCCACGCACAGGCGCCGGTTGTCGGCCAGCCGCACGCTGACCAGCGACGAATCGGGCAGATCGCCCACGCGCACGGCGCAGTCGTAGCCCTCGGCGGCCAGATCGACCACGCGGTCGGACAGGTTCAGCGAGATCTTCACCTCCGGGTGCCGGTCGTAAAAGCGCGGCACCAGCGGGGCAACGTGGCGGCGGCCAAACCCGGCCGGGGCGGTGATGCGCAAATGCCCGGCGGCCTTGACGCCACCGGCAGAAACGCTGGCCTCGGCATTGCTCACGTCCGAGAGCAGGCGCTGACAATCTTCCAGAAACGCGCTGCCCTCGTGCGTCAGCGTGATGCGCCGCGTGGTGCGCACCATGAGCTTGACGCCCAGATGCTCCTCCAGCGCGTCCAGCCGCCGCCCCATGATGGCCGGAGCCACCCCTTCGGCCTTGGCCGCAGCGGTCAGACTGCCTTTGGTAGCGACAGAGACGAAAGACTCAAAAGCTTTTAGTTTGTCCATAACTGCACCAGGGTGCTAAAAAATTGCAGTAAATATAGCTGCAAGCCAATACCAGCCAGCAGCTACAGCTATTAAAAATAAGAATCAGATACGGGCACTACCCCCGCCCAGGGTTAAAGTGTGGGCCACCTTTGCAGAAAAGTCATGAGTTCTAGGATATGCGCACGGTTTATTTCACCGGCCATTTCTAATACAGTGCCAGCATCCGGGAAGTCTTATATATGACCTGTCGTGCTGCGCCGCCCCCGTGGGCACCCTGAACCGGCACGCGGGCACTGCCCAGGCTCTCCCAACGCTTTCGAATTTTTTATTTTTCAAGAGGTATCCATGACTGCTCGTACCACCGTCCACGGCCTGCAAGTCGCCGACGTGCTGCACCAATTCATCAACACCCAGGTTCTGCCCGGCACCGGCGTGGATTCCGCCGCCTTCTGGCAGGGATTCGACGCCATCGTGCGCGATCTGGCCCCGAAAAACGCCGCCCTGCTGGCCGAACGCGACCGCCTGCAACGCGAGCTGGACACCTGGCACAAGGCCCACCCCGGCCCCATCGCCGACATGGCGGCCTACAAACAGTTCCTGAGCCAGATCGGCTACATGGTCGAACCGCCCCAGGGCGCCAAGACCACCACGGAAAACGTGGACGCCGAACTCTCCAAAATCGCCGGCCCGCAGCTGGTGGTGCCCATCACCAATGCCCGTTACGCCCTGAACGCCGCCAACGCCCGCTGGGGTTCGCTGTACGACGCGCTGTACGGCACCGATGTCATCAGCGAAGACGGCGGCGCGGAAAAGGGCAAGGGCTACAACCCCGCCCGGGGCGCCAAAGTGATCGCCTTCGCCCGCGACTTCCTCGACCAGGCCGCGCCCCTGGCCCAAGGCTCGCACAAGGATGCCACCGGCTACCGCGTCGAAGGCGGCCAGCTGGCCGTCAGCCTGCAAGGCGGCGCCAGCACCGGCCTGAAGGATGCGGCCCAGTTCGTCGGCCATCAGGGCGACGCCGCCGCACCCAGCAGCATCCTGCTGGCGAACAACGGCCTGCACATCGACATCATCATCAACAAATCCACCCCCATCGGCCAGAGCGACGCTGCCGGCGTGGCCGACGTGGTGGTGGAAGCCGCCCTGTCCACGATTCTCGACCTGGAAGACTCCGTCGCCGCCGTCGATGCCGAAGACAAGGTGCTGGGCTACAGCAACTGGCTGGGCATCCTCAAGGGCACGCTGACCGAATCCTTTGAAAAAGGCGGCAAGACCATGACGCGCGGCCTGAATGCCGACCGCGTCTACACCGGCGCCAACGGCCAGCCGATCAAGCTGCATGGCCGCTCGCTGCTGTTCGTGCGCAACGTGGGCCACCTGATGACCAACCCGGCCATCCTGTGGGGCACGGAAGGCAAGGAAATCCCCGAAGGCATCCTGGACGCCGTGGTCACCACCGCCATCGCCATCCATGACCTCAAGGGCCATGGCGCCAACGGCATCCGCAACTCGCGCACCGGCAGCGTCTACATCGTCAAGCCCAAGATGCACGGCCCGGCCGAGGTGGGCTTTGCCAACGAGCTCTTTGCCCGCGTCGAGCAGTTGCTGGGCCTGGCCGAGAACACCGTCAAGCTCGGCATCATGGACGAGGAGCGCCGCACCTCGGTCAACCTGCAGGCCTGCATTGCCGCTGCGCCTGCGCGCGTGGCCTTCATCAACACCGGCTTTCTGGATCGCACCGGCGACGAGATACACACCGCCATGCACGCCGGCCCGATGATCCGCAAGGGCGACATGAAGACCAGCGCCTGGATCCAGGCGTATGA